>CAZAOG010000032.1:0-24234 GCA_964486645.1 uncultured Ignavibacteriaceae bacterium
AACAAATCTCGTTTTTTGCTTAAAATCGTACGATTAAAGAGACTGTGTGAAAATTAGAAAAACCGGTTAAAACCGGTTATGATTATTTTGTTTCTACGTCATAATCCCACAGATAAACCTGCCTGTACGGTAGGCAGGTCTGTGGGTTAATTTAAATTATGAATTTTCACACAACCTCTTAAGTCGTGGGCTGAAGGCAAAACAAGCATAAATAGAACCGGTTTACCGGTTTTTATTCATTCAAATAATCGTAAATATATTTTTTGTTTTATTCGTAACGTGTTGTTTTTGGGTAATTTTAATTTTGGCTCTAAATTGCTGTGTGCAACAGACCCTAAAGGTCGGGGGCAATTATTTTGTGTTTGTGCGTAACGTGGTGGGTTAATTAATATTTTTTGTTACTTCAATATTCAGTTGTTCCATTCTGTACCTGAGTTTTGATCTGGATAACCCTAAAACCTTTGCGGCTTTTACCTGATTGCCCTTAGTAATTTTTAAAGTCTGCTGAATTAAAGTACGCAGCACCAAATCTATTTTAACCCCTTTGGGAGGAATTTTTAATTCAAATTTGTTAGAATCTTCTTTTGTTAAATCGTTTCCCGAATCCAATAAATAATTAAGATGATGTTCTTTTAATTCTTCCTCTTCAAGCAGCAGAGCAGCTCTTTCCATAATATTTTTCAACTCACGAATGTTGCCTTTCCATGGATATTCCTTAAGAGTTTTTACGGCATCGGGAGTAATGCCCCTCACATTTTTATTGAGCTTTTTGGCAAATTCCGTAAGAAACGAAAATGCTAATACAGGTATGTCTTCTTTTCTTTCACGCAAAGGGGGAACTTGAATTTTCGCAACATTCAACCTATAGTATAAGTCCTCTCTAAAATTTCCCTTCTTAACCTCTTCTTCCAAATCTCTGTTGGTAGCCGCTAAAATTCTAACATTAACGGAAATTTCTTTTTCTCCGCCCAAGCGATAAAACTTTCTTTCTTGCAAAACTCTAAGTAATTTAACCTGCAAGTCAACCGAGAGTTCGCCGATTTCATCCAGCAAAATAGTACCGTTGTTAGCCAATTCAAATTTACCGAGTTTTGTTTTTTGCGAAGCTCCGGTAAACGCTCCTTTTTCATATCCGAACAGTTCGCTTTCGGCAAGGTCCTTCGGAATTGCCGAACAATTAATTTGAATAAATGAATTATTTTTCCTCGGGCTGTTTTGATGAATAAATTTTGCAAAAACTTCTTTGCCGGTACCGCTTTCACCCTGCAATAATATAGTGGTATCGGTGCTTGCCGCAATCTTTTCTACATAATTCAAGAGCCTTTGTATTTTCAGACTTCTGCCGAAAATATCTTTTGTAAGCACATCGCCTTTCAATATTTCATGCAGTTTATTTACTTCTGCTTTTAGCGTTAAATTATCCAGAGCTTTATTTAAAACTATTTGAAGTTGTTCACTATCTATAGGTTTTAAAAGGAAATCGTACGCACCCAATTTGATTGCAGAAACAGCAATCTTTACGTCTGCATAACCGGTAATCATTATTACGGGTATATTGAACAATTTTTTTCGCAATTCTTTTAAAAGCTGAAGCCCGTTGTGTGTGGTAAGATAAATATCAAGTAGAATTATATCGGGTTCAAAATCTTCGGAGAATTTAAAAATTTCCTCGGCATTTAAACATATTTCAACATCGTAGCCGAGTTTAACTAATAATTTTTTTAGCGAAATACATACAAGATCATCATCGTCAACTATTAATATTTTGAATTTCATCATTAATTTGCATTAGAATTAGAATTAAACGTTATTAAAAATTTTGTGCCGACACCTACTTCGCTGGTAAAATCAAGTTCTGCATGGTAGGGCAGCAGAAGCATTTTACAAACACTCAAACCCAAACCGGTACCGTTTTCTTTACTCGTGTAAAAATCCTGAAATATTTTATCCTTAAATTCTTCGCATATTCCTTCGCCGTTGTCTATTACTTCCCATATTACCTGTCCGGGATAATTACTGAGGGTTTTAATTTTTACCAGACCTCCCTGGCTGCAGGATTCTATTGCATTTGTAATTAAATTTATAAAGACTTGAAGGATTTTGTTTTTGTCAAAACAGCCGTCAGGTATGTTATTATCAAGTTCCAGTTCTATTTTTATATTTTTTTTCTTTGCACTTGATTTAATAAGATTTACTGCAGTTTTAGAAATCTCATTTAAAGAACAAATTTGTTTTTCCTTTTCATGTTTCCGTGAAAATGTCAGTACGTTATCCATAAGATATTGAATGCGGTCAAGCGCTTCTTTACTCAGCTCGATAGATTCAATGGCTTCTTCAGGAAGGGAATTTTCTATTAATTTTAAAAAATCAAAGGTTAATTTTATAGCGGATAAGGGATTGCGAATTTCGTGGATTAAACTTGCGGTGAGCTTTCCTAAAAGCTGAAGTTTATTTTCCTGAACTTTATTTTCAATTTCGAACATTCAAATTTATGATCTGTTATACTAAAAAAAATGAAATGCAATATAATAATTAACTTGTTAAGTTGTAATTAAAGTTGCAAGACTAATTTTAGAATATATCTGAATTATTCAATAAAAAAGAAAATTTTATTTTTTGGGCTGAATATCTTTCAACATTTTATCTGCAATCTTGTTTATTACCTCATCAGATTCATAGTATTTACTATTAATTCTGTTTTTGATCAGGTCAAGATTCTTTACAGGCACCTGTTTTTTTTGAATGTTTTTAGCTTCGTCAGACAATTCGAGCTTATCCTGAATTTTATTTCTTTTTATTTCTTTCTTGCCTTTAACATTTTCAGAAACATCATTACCAATATATACTTTATCCGAAACCGGTTTAATATTCATATGTTTACCTGCTGTAATTTATTAATTTCTTTTGATTTTGCATCAATATAAGCTTTTTTGAAACTATTTCCAATTCTAACCTTTTATTGGTAATTATATTATCGAATTTATCCGAAACTTGTTTAGTTATTTTCGACAAATCATCGTCAAAATATTTCAATTCTTCAATTTCAAACCCCGATAGCAGTTCTTTCCTTAAATAATGAGCATTTTGCATCATAACTTTCGCTTTTTCCAAATTGTACCGCAAGTTCTCATCGTTCATTTCATTTAGGAATACGAGAACATGGTTAAAAATATCCTTTAATTTTTCTATTTCTTTTTTAAGTGATGACATAATTATCCGAAGAATGATCCATTACTTCCTCCAATACTAAAAAACCTTTGAGTATTTGTTAAAATGGATAGTTCTATTTGAAGGTTGACGTATTGCTGTCTTAATGCTTCGGCATTTTTATCAATCCTGCTTGTAGTAAACGCGATTCGGTCTCTAATTGATTTTATATTATCGCCGAGATTACTTTTTGAAAGTGAAAGCGAGCCGCCGGCACCCAAATAGTTTGAAGTATCGGAATATAAAGTAGTGGCTATTCCGTTAGCCGAATTAAAAATTTCAGCTACCTGGTCTGCACTATCTTTTATTTTCTGCTGAAGTTTAGATTCATCCCCTATACTTAATCCGTTCATAGGATCAAAAGTAATGCCGATTTGGCTTAAATAACTCAAATTTCCTGTGGAAATACCCTGAATTTTTGAATAAGAAACTGAAGTTAACAAACTCAGTAATGTAGAGGCGTTAGAATCTCCGACAAAAATACCTCTTTCGTATTCGCCTGAGATACTGTTGTTTTTAATATTCGTGTAAACATCATTGAATTTAGAAATAAAGTTTTTCAGTTTGTCTTCAACGGTTTTAACATCGTTTGAAATAACAATATTGGCGCTGTTATCGGTAGGCTGCATAACGGATTTTAATTGAAACGTAACTCCGGTTGCCAAATCATCAATACTGTTAGAATTCCTCTGAATGCTCAAACCGTTAAAAGTAAATTTAGAATTTAGCTGATTGTTTGCGGTTGTTGTATCTGCATAAATAAAGCCGGCTGTATCGGGGTTTGTTGTTTGATCGAATACCGGTCTGGCTGCTCCGAGATTCAACCCAACCGCAGCTAAAGCGGTAGATGTACCCGAATCGGATATATCTTCAATTCTGTAGTCAAGTCCCGTCTTTGTTGCCGTTAAAGATAATTGACTTGTAGTGCTTGTGGGAGAAAAAACGGACGCCGTTACAATGCCTGCTGCAGATTTTAAGTTAGTGGCTCCGATACCCAAATCGGTCACAACATCAAAACCGCTTTTAGCCGTTATTGATATATAATTTGAAGGATCGATTACGGTTAAAGTTAATTGAGCATCGCCTACACTGGGTTGATCGAGTACTTTTGCTGCGGTAATTCCGGGAATTGATTGCCCGATAGCATTGGTAATTTCATCCATCAACGCGCTGTAAGTGCTGCCCCCGACTACCGATATATCGGTTTTGGTGCCGTTAAGGTCAATTGTAAAAGTGCTTGCTCCGCCTGTGTAAGAATTAGACGCCGTTTTTATGCCAGAAGTAACAACGGCACGGTTTTGTATTATAGCATCCCTAACTTTTTCCATTGCGGTCTGGTTCGTTTCGCCTGTTGCAAAAGTAACGGATACATTACTTGTAAACTGACCTCCTTTTCCATCGCCGCTTGCAATTACAAAATCATGCGTACCTGCCGTCGCAGTTGCGTTTAATGCCGAAGATGTCATGTCGGGAGAAATGGCAACGTCGCTTTTGGCAAGCTGATCTACTCTTATATCATAACCGCTTGCCGAAGCAGTGCTTGTAGCCGTAGCATCCACAAAATCGCTGTTAGATGACGAGGTGGTTTTTGATGCAAAGATGGAGTCGGTACCGGTTTGTTTTAAGTCGTAAAGCGATGATTTAAGCGCGGTCAATTTGGTAGTAAGCTTATCATAACCGTCCGATAAGTTCTGATATCTTTTTTGTTTTGTCTTAAGCGGGTCAATTAACTTCGTAGTTTCGCTGTCAGTAAACTGCTGAACCAGAGAGTCAATTTGTTGACCGATATTAGGGGAACCGATAGCAGAAGTAGGATCCATATTTTTACCATTTACATATTAAAAGCTTTCAGCCATTCATCACGCAATTCCGTAAGAATTTTAATTACTTCATTGTAGTTCTTTTTTCTCATTTGATTTTGGCAATACAAGTACAATTTTAAAAATCCGATAGAAATTTCTTTAACTTCTTCTGTTTCAAAACTCAAAGCATTAATTAACTGTTGCAACGCCGCGTTTGTTTTCTCAAGGTTTCTTCTTTGGCAGTTAACAATAGCAAAATCGTATATCTTTATCAAAAGTTGTTGTGGGGTTGCTTCTATAATTTCTTTTACAAGGTATGGGTTTAATCTGTTTTTACCTTGAGCCAAATTTCTATTAATCATTTATCTATCCCTTTTATCAGTTTTATACAATTAATATTTCCCCCGGTAAACCGGGGGAAGTCCATATAGATAATTATTATCTGAATAATCCGAGTAACTGCTGCGGAGCTGAGTTCAACTGAGCAAGCATTGTAGTGGAAATTTGAGATGCAATATTTCCTTTTGTTGCGTTCAACTGCTGCTGAGCAATGTCAGCGCCGAATATACCGTCAACGGTAGATTTGGCATTGGAAAGTGCCGAAGAAACGAATTGCTCTTTAACATCCATTCTCTGGGTATAATTACCTATTTTGCCCAAAGCATCCTGCACTGCAGTTTGAAGTGAATCAACACTCAAAGTACTTATAGGATTAGTACTTGTGCCGTCAACTGCTCCGGAACCGCCTGTAGTTATCGAAGAGAGGCTTAGGGTATTCATCGTACCGAAATTGACTGTTGTGTTCTCGGTTTCACCTGTTTTGAAAGTGAAAGAAGCCGAGTAACCTGAACTGGCACTCAATAAAGCGGTATCATTGAATTTTGTGTTGGTAAAAATAGCACTGATTTCATCACCGAGAGCTTTTATGTCATTGGCAAGTGATGTCTGGTTTTTTGTAGGATCAAACGAATCCGAGATTTTACCTTTGATCTGGATTAGAAGATCATTGATATTTGACAAAGCGGATTCAGCTGTAGAAAGAAGACTTTTAGCTGAAGAAATGTTTGTCATTGCTGCTTTCATTAAAGAAACTTTAGCTGTAAGTTCTTTACCTACCCTGTAGCCTGATGTATCATCAGCTACGCTATTGATTCTCTTTTGAGAAGCCAATTGCAGCTGTGCTTTTTGTGTCTGGTAGCTTGTTTGCTTTAATGCATTATAAGCTTCCATTGCACCGAGATTTGAATTAATTTGAAAAGCCATAGGAACCTCCATGTTGGTTATTAATGCTGCATATCCTTATGCAGTTGGTAATTAAATAGTGAGAATTTACTCTCAAGTATATTATCGGAAGGTAGATTGAGAAGTTTAGACCAATATTTAAAAAAAAATTTCCGGCTCACAGGTTTAATTGATGGTAAAAGTTGATTAAGCAAAATATTGAATAATCCTGAAGAAGGATGTTTATACGAAACTATAATTTCCGTTTGCGGTTATTCTTTTTTAAAAACAATACGATTTAACGGCAGAGGACGCCGAGGATTAGCAGATTAAACAGAGGAGGTTATTAAATTCATTTTCACTGCGTTTTCTCCGTTTCCTCTGTGGCTAAATAATTTTTTTCCCGTGAATCTTTTATTTATTGAAGTTTAGTTTTTTTTTAATAACCGTTAAACGATTTAAAATTTCCGGTGAAGAAGCATATTTAATTTCCGCGGATTGAATTAAGGCAGCTACCTTTGCAAGGTTATTGTTCTGCATATAAACGGACACAAGGTAGAAAATTGTCGAAGGGTAATTTTCGTTTAAGTTGTTCGCTTTTTCCAATATTTTTTCAGCATTTGCAAAATCTTTTAATTGCATCAAGGTAATGCCAAACTTATTATGTAAAATTGCATTTGAAGGAAATTTGTTGCAGAGTGCGTTCAGCAATAAGGCTTTATTATCGGCTTTGTTATACCTTTCAAGAAGAGTTACTACAAGTTCCAGATTTTTATCATCAATAAAATTCAGATATTGTTTTATTTTATCAGAATTAAAATCTTTATTATTCAATAATTCATCATACATTTGCAGTTCATTTAATGAATTACCTTCAGATAAACTTTTGCAGCTTTTCAGCAAAGGGAAAAAGAAGTTAAATAATTCAGAATTACCCGTCGATATCGCAACTTTTAGCCCTTGATAAATTATGCTTTTATCATCTAACAGAATACTCTGGAAAGAAAATTTCTTACCTTCGGAATATTGCTTGTTTATTTTATACGCCTGATAACAACATGTACTGGCATCTTTAAATTTTCCTGTTGCCAGGTAAACTTCCGAAGCCGCCAATAAATTCAACGGCTGGTCGGGATCACATTCAATACTATTTTTCAGATAATCTTCGGCTGCGGCAAAGTTTTGCTTTTCTGCAAGACTAATTCCGATGTATCTGTACGCAAGAGCTTTATATTCTTTTTTTAATTCGTGTCCTTCCAAGGCTTGGTAAAAATACCGGAGAGCTTTTTCTTTATTTTCAAGCAACCCGTAAGTTTGGCCCAAATGAAATGAAATATACGGGCTTTTCTTTTTCTTATATTCTTCCAATAAAACCTGCAGGTTTCTTTTGGCTTTTAACTTTAATTCTTCGCTTGTTAAGCTATAACCAATGTGGTCGATTTCTATTAAAGAATTTTTAATTTTGTATTTGTTTTGTTTTAACGAGCTTTCTATTTGTTCGTGTATTGCACCTTCAAACTTTAAATTCTTATCGTTTGGGAAGAGTCTTACATAAGCCATAACGGAAGGTCTGTTATTAACATTATCAATATTATTAATTCTGCAATAATAGGCTTCATCGCTTTTTAGCCGGGTCAGTTTCTTTAATTCATTTTTTGATTTACTCAGCAGTCTTTCATCGGCATCTAAATATAATATCCAGTCTCCCGTCGATTTTACTAATGCAAAATTTCTGGCTGCTGCAAAATCATTGATCCATTTATAACTATATATTTTTGCCCCGAAAGATTTTGCAATTTTAATAGTATCATCGGTTGAGCCGGTATCCACAACAACTATCTCATCAACAATGCCCTTTACGCTCTCAAGACATTCCTTGATGTATTTCTCTTCATTTTTAACAATCATACTTAACGTAATCATAAAAACCTGTCCTGTTTCAGTTTAAATTTAAGTCATACGAAAAATTCTTTATGAATAATTTATATTCCAGTTTTTCTTTTACCTGTTCAATTGTGCTTTTCCAATCGCCGTTTTTCTGTTGACGGAATAGTTTCATTGTCGGATACCAAGGTGAATCATCTCTGTGCAGGAACCAGCGCCAGTCCGAAAAATAAGGCAGCATAACCCATGTTTCAATTCCCATTGCTCCGGCAAGATGAGCAATCGATGTATCAATTGAAATTACCAAGTCCAGGTTTTTTATAATTGCCGAAGTATCGATGAAAGGTATTTTATCAACATACTTAAACGAGGTAACCGGAAGTCCCTTATAATCAATAGGATTATCCGTCTCCTCTTTTTGTAAAGAAAAATATTGAACGCCTTCTATTGAAAACAAAGGGATAAAGTCATCCAGTTTACACGAACGATTTTTTCCGTACAAATTGTTGGAAGCCCCGGACCAGACAATGCCGATTTTCATAACTGCATCGCAGCAGATTATTTTACTCCATGTTTCTATTTTTTCCGGTTTGGCAAATAAGTATGGAACTTCGTTCGGAATAGTTACTAATTCCGTATTGAAGAATTTCGGAAGACTTAACAAAGCTGCCTGGTAATCATATTCTACTTGCGGTTCTTTTAACTCGGTTTGCTTAATAATCTCGTCTATGTATTTATGTTCTTCAAAAAGATGATATAATTTAGGATTACATTCAAAAATTACAAAAGCACCTTTTTCTTTTAATAATTTCAGGTACCTCAAGAATTGTATGTTATCGCCCAATCCTTGTTCCGAATAAACAAGTACTCTTTTACCGCGCACATCCTGATTTTCCAATAATTTATCGGTTAGCTTTTTGGTGTTCACGGATTTTAGATTTTTCCTAAATTCATATTCGTTCCATCCGACTTCAAAATTTTCAAGTTTTAGATTAAGTAACGCTTTATTCCATACTGCCTGTTCGTGACCGGGATTTATTTCAATTGCCTTCCGATAATATTCCAGTCCTTCCGAATATTTCCCCGATCTCTCGCAAATGACTCCAAGATTAAAGTAAGCATCATCGAAGTCATTTTTTACTCTTATAGATTCTTTGTAAAATTTTTCGGCATCTTTAAATTGTTCAAGCTTACGGTATGCGTTACCTGCATTATAATATGCAAGGAATAGTTCAGGATTTAATTGAATTGTTTTTAAGTAACAGTTGATCTCGGATTGTACTTCCCCCTGTTCGCAATAAACCAGACCAAGATTGTAATATGCCTCATAAAACTCCGGCTCCAGTTTAATCGCTTTAAAATACCATTTCTTAGCTTCTTCAAGTTTACCTAATTTTTTAAATACCGTACCTAATGCGGAATAATATTCCGCTTTGGGCGGATATTCTTTGATTAATGATTCAATGTAAAATCTCGCTTTATATAAATTATTTTTCGAAAAACTTTCCGCTGCAAGCTTTAAAAGATTTTCAGCGTTATTTCCGTAATTCGCTTTAATTTCAAAAATATTTTGCAAGGGATTTTCCATCTGATTTTATTTAAAAACATTAGCTGATTATTTTCATTAAATTTTCAGCGACTATCTGCCATGAATGTTTTTTCATATCTTGAGCGGCTTTTTCGCCTATAACTTTTAATCCGTCTCTGTTATGATATGCAAATTCAATTTTGTCTATTATTTCATCCAAATCCGGTTCTTCCCAAACCGATACTAACCGCTTATCAGAATCATAGAGGTTAAATTCTTTCATTTTTTCCAACATAATCGAATTATCGGCAGTAAGTATATCTTTATGACCTGTATTATAGGAAGCAATAACGGGTTTCCCGCAAGCCATATATTCCATCAAAACAAGATTAGTACCACCTTCACATCTGTTCGGAAATAATCCGATATCCGACTTCAGATAAACTTCACGCAGCTCTTCATTCGGTATCAATGGCAAACTTAATACACGGGTGGGATCCAAATCATTTATCCGGCATATATTCGACATAAATTCCTCCCAAGTATTCCCTTTCTCTTCATATTTTATGAACTTCGACCGTGCCATAGTTTTCATTGACTGCGGCCAGGCGTTATACCAAGAGTTTACAAGAATAATATCTTTGTATTTTTTCTGAAGAATAGAAACTGCTTTTAAAACCAGGTCCTGGCTTTTCCTTATCTCAAACTTTCCACCCGAGTATATTACAAACAGATTATTATTATCGTGGTTCTTACCGGGATAAAACGTTTTCGAATCTATTCCCTGGATTAGTAAATCAGCGTTTTTAATACCGGCAGTTATAAGTTTTTGATATGCCCAAGTAGAGGCGGTTATAACTTTATCGTACTTTTTAGAGTTTAATACGGAACTTTCGTTGAGTTCATTTTCAAAAACCGTATAACCGTAATTAAATTTTCCTCTTACATCAAACAACGGATTAAAATTAATATCTTTTAATATTTGAAATACTTTACCACTGCTTATTTCCCCGGTGGAAGTTGATTTGTTTTTTGCAAGATTAATAATTTCAATTTTATTTGAGATTTCTTTTTTAAGATGTTTGGCAACCATTCCCCATCCGAAGTCACCTTCCTCGGGTAAACCGAGAAATAACTTTTTTTTCCGTACTTCGGGATTCAAGGATTCCCGGCACAATTCGTTTTCGATTTTATAATTTGTAATATATTTCAAATTGTTTTTGACATCTCCGATAACATCATTCCATTGATTTGGTTTCCGCTGCCTAAATAATTTCATGGAAGGATACCACGGAGAGTCGTCACTGTCAAGCATCCATCTCCAGTCCGGTAAAAAAGGAATCAGCACCCATACGGATTTACCAAGCGCACCGGTCAAATGTGCAATCGACGAATCAATGGTTATAACCAAATCAAGATTAGAAATTATTGCGGCGGTATCTTCAAGAGTTTTTATATTATCGGCAATGTTTATTACCTGTTCTTTAAAACTATTCGATTGTTTGGAAGCATCGCCTTTTTGCAGGGAATAAAAATCAACTTCCGGTACAGATAAAAAAGGCTCGAAAGTTTTAAGTGAGCACGACCGATTTTTATCGTTTGTATGAGTCGGATTTCCCGCCCAAACAAGTCCTACTTTAAATCTATTTTGATCGTTTAATTTACTTCCCCAATAATTTATAAGAGACCGGTCAACCTGAATATATTTATATTCATTGGGAATATTATTAATTGTAGTCCTAAAATAATAAGGAAGACTCAGCAGCGGGATGTAATAATCATACTCAACGTCCGGTTCATTATTTTGTTTTCTTTCTATCAGACTGTCTATACCTTTAAGGTTTTTAAAAAGAGAAGTCAACCTTTTGTCGCATTCGAAAATTACCACGGCACCTTTTTTCTTCAGCATCGGTAAATATCTGACAAATTGAATTGCATCACCGAGTCCCTGTTCTCCATTTACAAGAATTTTTTTACCTTCTATATTTTGTGTCCGGAGAAAAGGTTTTGAAAAATTTCTTTGGGGATAATCGGGTCTTTTTAAACGCCATTCGTATTCCGGCCAGCCTTTTTCAAAATTTCCTTGTAAAAGATAAATGTGTGATTTATTGTAATGAACTTCCGGAATGTTTTCATCGGCAGTAAGTGCAACATCGCAATATCTTAATGCCTCCTTAAAACGCCGCTGTTCCATCATGCTCAGGCTGAGATTTGTAAATGAGAGTGCTTTACTTGCTTTATTGTCAGCAGCAAAATTATAATATAATTCGGCTTCTTCACATTTATTCGTATCACATAGAACGTCTGCGATATAAACGTAAGCCAATTTAATTTCGGAATCTATCTCTAAAGTTTTTTTATAAAATAGGAGTGCCAAATCATATTTTTTTAAGTCACGGTAAATATTACCAATGTTCATATAAGAAAGAGCACATTTAGGAAATAATTCAATTGCTTTGTTAAAATAACGCAGTGATATATCTAATTTTCCTAATTTATAATAAGCCAATCCCAAATTATTTATTGCGCCCCGATGTTGTCGTTCCAAAACAAGTGTCGTCTTAAAATTCTGAATTGCCTTTTCAAAATTTTCGGTTTCGAGATAACAATTTCCAATATTGAAATATACAACGGGGTTATCAATATCCGTAATTAGCGCTTGTGAATAGAGCTTAATTGCATTATCAAATTCCTTTAACTTAAATTTTAAATTTCCGAAATTTATTAATGTATCTTTACAATCCGGCTTAATTCTAAGCACTAGTTCGAAACATTTTTCAGCTTCTTTAAATTTTCCCTGCTTTGTAAAAATAACACCCGAATTATTTAACGCATCGGTTTTAAGAGGATCAAGTCCGAGGGTTCTTTTATATTCTTCGATAGCAAGTTCATATTTTTTCAGAGACTGATAGCAGTATGCTAAATGGTAATGAGCTTCAGAATAATTTTTAGAGACAGTAATCATTTTTTTAAAATAATCACTTGCTTCCAGGTACTTTCCTTTTTGCAGACGGGCTATTCCCTTCTCATAGAAAGAATCGGATTTTTTACAGCTCAAATCTTGAGTATTCGAAGAAACCTCATACTTTAATTCGTAATTATTGTTTGAATATCTTTCCACAATAAGTTGTTGTTTTTATCAAATTTTAGTTGTTGTTGTAAAATTTTCTCTGATTTTTATAAAAGAACCTTGACGCTTTTAACAAGTAAAAATTTTAAGTTCTAAATATCGAGACGCAATTTTTACCAGTTAGCATTTTCATCTTCATAGCTCTTGAATAGATTATAGAATTCTTTTTTTTCGTTCCGCCTGTCTTTCAGTGATACAACTATCATTGATACAAGAACAACAATTACGGTTAACATAGGTATCAATTCCATTTTTTAACTCCTTTAATTATTATTTAAATAAATGTCGTTGTTATCCTGCCGATTAGGAATTGGACGGTAATGATTTTTGTGTTTGGTATTTCCGTTGCCATTATGTCTTCCGTCCTCTTTCTATTAAATTCTTAAAAATACTCTACTTCAACACCGTAACTACACGATAGTAAGCCCCAACTCTATAATTCAAACTCTGTCTTTTTACTCTGAAGACGACACGTTTATTAAATTTTCCAACTCTAATTTTGTTTCGTCAAGTTCATCCGAAATATTCAGCATATCCTCAACTTTCTGAAGACCCTGTTTTGCAAAGGTATTTTCTTTATTATAGCCAAGTGCTATTTTGAATTTATCTTTAGCCTTTTCAATGTTGTTTCTCAGAAGCTCAATTTCACCAAGAATAGCATATGCTTGAGAAGAATAAGGATTTAAACTCAATGCATTTTCCGCCGCTTCTTCCGCCTCTTCTGTTTTTTGCAATCCCAAGTAATTAAACGCTATGAAATTGTTTATGCTGGCTAAAAATATTGTGTGTTCTCTTTTAGCTGTTGTCAATTTTTCGATAGCTTCATCGAATCTTTTTTGTACAAACAGGTCGGAAGCCTCATCAAGATAATTATTATCCTTTTCCGGCGGTTCAACCGAGTTATCGGCTAATAAAGAATTGTCATCTTCTGCATAGCCTAATTTTACATTTATTTCAGCCAACGCATTTTTAGCACCCGGGTGTGACCGATTATTTTTAACAGCCCATTCGAACATTACTTTTGCATTTTCTTCCAATCCGTTAACGAGAAAATATTTACCAAGTCCCAAACAAGCCTCTGATGAATTTGGATTTGTTTTTAGTGCGGTTTCAAAATCTTCTTTGGCTTCGTCGAAATTACGCTGACTGAATTTGGAAGTACCTCTTAAAATGTAAAGGTCTTCAAGACTGAATTCATTTCCATCCGACGATGAATATACTTTTTCGGCTTCATCCAATTTCGCGACGGCTTCATCAAATACACCGTCCGTATAAGAATTATATGCCGCTAAAAACAGTTCGTTAAATGTGTTCATTATTACTCCTATATGTTATTATTATTTAAAAATCCGTTTCATTTTGTTTAAGTAAATTCCGTCAAACTCTTTTGTTCATATACTTTTTGGTATATTTTTAACGCTTCTTCTTTTTCGCCTAAAGCGGAGAATGCATCTCTCATGCCTTCGTATGCACGCAATGACTTATAATTATTATCGAGTTCTTTCCGGAAATAGTTTATTGCCTCTTCAAATTTTTTCTCCATCAAGCATATTTTTCCCGCAAGGTGATAAAGCGAATCTATTTTTGTAGGACAGTTTTCGAAATTAAATTTTTTACTTTCGAGAACAGTTTGCAGGTAATTTAAAGCCAATTCATATTCTTTATCTTGAATACAAACCTGAGCTCTTTGGATTGTTTCAGACAACTCATCCGTATCAAGAGGATAGAATATATTTTTGTTCAGGTATTCTTTTCCCCTAAGCCAGATTTCTTCGGGATCAGCGCCCCATTTTTCTACAAATATTTTTTTGTTTATCTCTAACCGCTCTGCATATTTTTCCGTTCCGTCGGCGGTAAAACTTTTTGAACCGAAATGATGGATAAAAACATCTTTTGCCACTACCGTTTTATATCCTGCTATTTGAGCACGCAGACAAAAATCGTCGTCTTCAAAATTACCGGGTGAAAATCTTTCATCCAGCCCGCCGATTTTTTCTATCACTTCTTTTTTTATCAGTGTGCATAGGAAGGCGACGCGAGGAAATGGGAATATTTGCCCTTTGTTTTTCTCCTTATTTTTCCTTGCATACGCGTGCATTGCTGTTATGTCGGGATATGCCGCTTCTTTATCAAACTGCACACCGCTTACGGAGTTGCTGATTGGTCCGACCAAACCTATTTGATTATCGGCTTCGGCAACTTCAATCATTCTTTCCAGCCATCCTTCGGTTACAATTATATCGTTGTTTGCAATTAGGATATATTTGCCCTTTGCAGTTTTTAATGCGCGGTTAACTCCCTTGGGGAATCCTAAATTATCTTCATTGAAAATTACTTTTATTCTTTCATCTTTTGCGGAAAGTTCTTTAAGATAATCTACGGTTTCTCTATTGCTGCCATTATCAACAATAATAAGTTCAAAAGGGGTTTTGGTAAATTTCAGTACGGATTGAACGAAAGATTTTGTGTATTCCAACTGGTTGAAAGATAGAGCGATAATAGAAACGACCGATGATCCGTAAGCGAAATCCTTTTTCCATATCAGGTTAAATTCATTTACAATTTCATTAATATTTGGAATGTTTTTTATCTCTTTATCATATTTGTAGTAAATTTGCTTGCGTACTTTATCGAATAAACGTCCTTTAGATGAAGTAGTTGAAGAACCGTCTAACTTCCAACTAACTTCACAGGTATTTTCCTTTATATGTTTAAATGCCGTTAATTCCGACAACCGCAAAAGCAGCTCCCAGTCTTCCAGTACATTAAAAGTTTCGTTAAACAGTCCGGCTTCAAAAAGTTTTTCCCTTTGTATCGCGAAACAATTTATGGGGGCAATATTACCTATAAGTAATTTGTTCCTTTCGTAATCAATTGAATATGGAACCGACTTATCAATTATTTTATATCCTTCATCTGTTTTTTCATAAACTACACGCACCGCATCGGTATAAACAACAGAATTGGAATCGGAAAGATTATCGGAAAGAATTTGCAGATGCTCAGGATAAAAGATATCGTCATCATCAAGAAATGTTATATATTTTCCTCTTGAAACTTTGATGCCATTATTACGACTTGCAGAGCGTTCTCTATTCATCACGTTCCGAACGTGCCGGTAACTTAGCCTGTTTTCAAATTCTTTTAAAATATGTAAGATATCAAGCTTACCGTCGTTAATAACGATAACTTCAAAATCTTTATATGTCTGCTCGGTTAAACTTTGCAGAGCTTTTTGTAAATGTTCGGGTCTGTCACAGGTAGGTATTACAACAGAAAATTTTACAGATTCGGGAAGATTTTCGGAACAAGTATAATGTGATAAATACGTACCCAAAAGCGGAGGTAAATCGGATTCCGAATCCCAATTTTCTTTACGCGCTTTTTCCGATTCCTTTAGTGAAATATTTTGGTTTACGTGTTCTACACTGTCTTCAGACAAAAGATACAAACCCAGTATTTTATTTATATGTTCAAAGCTTTCGTGTTTTGCAATTCTCAACCAAAAATCATAATCCCCCGCCGACTTATATGAACCGTTGAAGTAACCGTATTTTTTGTGAAGCTTTTTTCTCCACATTGGCTGCGGACCTATATAACAAATTCTGAATAGATTCTTCCTGTCAAATTCAGGCCATAGCAGCAATCCCGTTACGGGAGCGGTTTCAAATTTTTCATTCTCTTTGTCAGTAACTTTTGAGTCGGCATAAACAAGTGCAATACTATTTTTTTCATCAAGGGTGTTCGCCATAATTTCAAGCGCATCCTCTTTGTGTCTGTCATCCGTATTTGCATTAGTGATATATTTACCTTCGGCTATTACAATTCCTCTGTTCCAGGCTTCGTAAATTGTTTCCCTTCCGGTTTTCACATATTTGATGTTTTTATATTTATCCTGATATTCTTTTACAATATCATCTTCATTCTGCTGCGAGCCCGAATTAACAACAACAATTTCCAGTTCACCTTTTTTATACAAAGTCTGGTTGATTAAATCATCGAGACAACCGCGGAAAAATTTTTCGGAATTATATGTTGATACCACCGCAGAGACTTTTATACCCGTTTGTTTTTCATCCGTAGTTAAATCTTCGTCAAACGAAACATCTTTATAAGCAGCAAGAAATTGTTTCGTTTTAATTATCTCAGGGATATCATTTAGTGAAAATTCAGGCTTGTAAGGAGTGAAATTTTTGATGATGTCGTTATATAATTTTACATACCGTTGTGTTATCTTATTTATATCGAATCGTTTTAAAACATCCGCCCTGGCATTTTCACCGAATTTTTCGATTAAATTTTTATTTTTTGCCAGCTTGATGACTTTTGCTGTAATTTTATCGACATTCTTATATTCGGAGATGAAACCGGACTCACCGTGTTTTATCATTTCGGGAATTCCGCCCGTTTCAAACGATATTACCGGAACGCCGCAGGCAAGAGCTTCAAGAACCACCAACGGTGCATTATCCGCAATTGTAGTAAAAAGATTTACATCCATAAGAGAATATATTTCGGCAAGAATTGAATCATCGTTAATAGCCGGAATATTAATAATTCTTCCGTTGCTCATCTGCGATTTTACACCGATATTTAAGAAGAATGAATTCGGTATTTCTCTAAAAATTTTTTCAACTGCCCGGATTGTATATTTGCCTCCTTTCCAAGGATTATTTAGAGCACCCCCTACCGCAATTCCGCCCATTATAAAAGCATTTTCCGGAATATTATATTTTTTTCTTAACAGCCGTTTATTTCGGGGCTTAAATATTTCCGTATCTACACCGTTTGGAATAAATTCACATCTCTTATTCTTTAAGATACTTTTCGAGACTTTTTGCTTCAGCCACTCAGAAGGTACCGTTAATACAAAGTCCGAGTTTTTATAAATGAATTTTTTATCCTTCCAAAGCGAAGAAGTTACATCCGAAGCGATTGCAGGATACAAATTTAACGCGGGGCATTCGCCACAACCCTCAATCCATTTTTCACATTCCAAAGAATAAGCGCAATGACCGGTTAAAGCCTGCATATCGTGTAAAGTCCATACAACCGGTTTTTTTTGTGATAGGAATAAAATTGAGAACGGATTAAAATACCCGCCGTGGAGATTATGGAGATGAATGACATCTGAATTTTTTATTATTTCATGGTTTGATAATCCGTGACTCCCCTGCAGATCGTAATAAATATATCCTCTTTCAAGGTATTCATTTATTAATAAACCGTCTCTCAATATCGGAAATTCAATTGAGGTTAACGAATCGGATTGTTTTTCTCCTACAAGCAACCTGGAATAATTTCCGAAAGAATTTTGAATACCGGTTAATTGACGGGCAATTTTTGCAGCTCCGCCTGTAGCATCTACCGTATTAATATGAGCAATATTCAGCCTGTTTTCCTTTACAACAATTTTCTTTTTATCCGTGGTTTTCTTCATATCTAAATTATGTTTAAGATTTATATCCCTTTTTACAATTTCTTCATTTTCAAAAGGAATTTTGTTTTCCGAATTAATCCACTTCGAAAATTTTTCTCCGTCCCAGTTTCTTACAAGAAAACGAGGAATCAAAAAGATGTTCGTGTCTTCTTTTACGTTACCGCTGATGTTTGCAATTCCCGCTTTGAAATTATTCCGAGACAAAATGTCCATTGAAGTCTGGCTGAAATCTTGCAGAGTTCCGAACGGATAGGAAAAAAGATTTATTTTTTTCCCTGTTATTCTTTCAAGACATTTTTGTGATTCCAAGATTTCAAATTCCTGATCTTTTTCAGAAAGAGTACTAAGCCGGCTGTGAGTTACGGTATGGGCGCCTATTTCAATATAAGGTGATGCCGATAGTTCCTTCAGCTGTTGTTCCGTCAATAATTGATGACTGTCTCTTGCCGTTGAGTCGATATCAGCCCATTTGTACAGTTGATTAATTGTTTTATTTCTTTCTTCAAATGTAAACTGCATAAGAAGTCTGTGTAATTCGTGAAATGCTTTGATCCTGCCGTCTGCCGTGGTGAGTTCCCAATAAAACTTATAGTCATTTCCCGAAATATTTAATGAATTTGGGAGTGTTTCGTTAGTTAAAAATATTCTTTCAAGTTTGTCCCACCAAAATTCATCGCTTGCGCCCACCATTCCGGAGGTAACAAAAATAGTTGCATGAATTTTGTGTTTTTCAAGAATTGGCAGCGCATTGGTTAAATTATCAAGATATCCATCGTCAAAAGTAATGGATAATGTTCCCTGTTTTAATTTTCTACTTCTTAAATCTTTAACCAACCTGCCGAGCGGAATGATATCGAAATTTTTCTTGAGAATAATTAATTGTTCTTCAAAATTTTCAGGGGTTACCGAAAGAAGTTGTGAATCAACAGGATCCATAGCCACGCGGTGGTAGAGTAAAACAAGCGGCTCCCTTAAATCATTTTTCTTTAATGAATTTCGTTTTATTTCCTGCCGATTAATTCCCGGTATATTGTAAAGTGATAAAAATGTGCTGTTTATCCGGTGATTGGTAATTATTTCATCGGGATATCTGGTGGGTTTGTTTTTTGCCGTTTGTGTATCGTATTTATTTGTCTTTCCGCAATGAAGTCCCGTACCGTCAAAGCCGATATTTTTAATATGGGATTCCGTCGGATATATATACACACCATTTTTAAGATAAACGGATAATAACCAATTTAAAGTCCAAACATCTTTTAACGAGCCATCCAACAATTTTGCAAAATTAAACGGAACATCGTTTCCGCCCCGGTTTAAGTCGATATTGTTTTTTGAAAGTTCCGACCTCAGATAATTTAAATCATCAATCTTACACTGCCAGGCTTTCTTCCAGGTAGCCCATCCCCAGCTTCCTATTCTCGGATAAAAATAAATGTCGTACGGATAGTCATTTAAAATTTCATCGGGTATCGGTATGGTGTGACCGCATACGCCGAAAATTTTTTCATTGCTTTCATATTTTTTCAAACATTCATTCATAAAGCCAAAAAAATATTTCTGAGGCACGCAATCATCTTCAAGCACAATTACTTTATCGTAAGTTTCAAACACCTTATCAACCGCCGAGGTAATGGACTTTGCCAACCCTTGGTTCGTATCTTGATAAGTAACTTGAGGAGTTGTCCAATCGATAGTTTTAATAAGCTGCCTGGTTTGTTTAACCCCTTCAATATCTTTGTCGGTTTTGGGAGCGTCGGAAAAAACAAAAAGGTTTTTTACATTGTGTTTTCTTAGTGAGTCTATTACTTGTTTGGTGTGTTCAGGCCTGTTGTAAACAATAAGTACAACAGGTGTTTCAGAATCGCTTTCTTGTAACTCAATTTCCGTTTTGGTTTTTAAAATATCGGATTTTATGAAAGAATATTCTTGACCCGTAGGTGAAATCGAAAATATTTCATAACCCGATTCAAGTAAACCTGAAATTGCTTTATGAGTGTCACCGGCGTCGACAGTTTCAAACCTATCGTGGAATTCGACGAGCAACTGGTCGATTTGAATATCGGATTTCAAAATATCTTCTATCACTGAATATTCAGCCCCTTCTATATCCATTTTCAAGAGATTGATTTTATCGTGACCGAGTTCCTTACATATTGTTTCCAATCTTTTGACCGGTACTTCAATATATTTATCCGATGTTGCGGAGCGATGTAAGATTGTATGAGAAACGTGTTCGGGATTCTCCGGAGGATAAAATTTTATGTTTCCGTCAAAATCAGCTATCCCGTATTCCTTGAAATGAAATTTTCCGGGTAAATTTTGCCGCTTTACAAAATCTATAGATTTCGGCGTCGGGTCGAATACATAAACGGACAAACCGAATTTTTCAATTAAAGATAGGTCAAAAGAAATATCTTCCCCGGCGCCGAAGGAATAAACGATACTGTTTTCATTAAGATTTATAGGAGAAATGAACCATCCCCCATATTCAGTACCGTGAAATTCTTTTTGTACGGATAATTTTCCGTTATTTTCGGTTTTATTATTAACAACGGCTTTTTGTTTTTTAATTCGGACCGAATCCACCACACCGTTAAAGTACCAAATCTCGGGGTCCAACCATTCGAGAAACTTGTCCATCAATTCGTATCGTTTACTTTTAATTTTATGTTTTGATTCTTCCGCCGGGTTATGATAAATTAAAACATCAGGGTAGTAAAATGACTTGATCTCATTATATTTTTTAAACATCCTGAAAGAAAAATCCAAACCTTCGTGTCCGAAAAGAAGGGGATGCATTCCGCCGACGTTGAGATAAACTTCCTTTAAATATGCCGAATTACCTTCGGCGGTAATGTTCGAAGGAATTACTTCGTTACCGAGGTTATAAGATTCGGGAATTTTGAAATTGGGATCTTTGGGTAAAACTTTACCCCTTATAGCATAAATGTCTTTTATTTTAAAGGCTTCAAGAATGTTCTTCGTATAGTTTCGGGGCACAACAGCGTCATCATCGAGGAATGCAACTATTTTTGATTCGGCAAAATGAACTCCGATGTTTCGTCCTTCGGAAAGAATAAAATTAATGGGACATTTAATGTATAAGACCTGCATCCCTTTAATTTTTTCTTCAACTCTTTCATTTTTGCCGTTATCTACAATAATAATTTCAAATGATTTTTCGTTCTGATTTGATAGTGACGACAGACATTCCAGCAGCAGGTTATTAGATGCATACGCTACAATGACGATACTTAATAAAGGATTTTTTATGCTCCTGTTATCATGTTTTTCGAACAACTCATAATTAATTTTTGCCCTGTATAAATTCATTTGAATTTCGGCATTGTAAAAATCATATTTATAAATAAGATCTTGTGCCTTTAAGAAATGATTTATACAATCTTTCTGATTATTCAGCGCTGCCGCCCGGTTCATTCAATTATTCCTTTGTTATATAGTTTTACCGAAAAATATTTTTGCCAAATAGTATTTATTCACATTCTATTTTTTTTAACTAATATTTATAAGAAGCTGCCGTGCAAAAGTATAATCCGGTTTAATTTTTAGTAATTCGTCTAATTCATTTTTAGCTTTTTCAATTTCTCCCGTATTTGCAAAGGCTACAGCCTTACCGTATTTAATTTCAGGCAATTGAGGTGCAAATTTTAATGCTTCGTCAAAATTTTTGAGAGCTTCATTGTTCAAGTTATTATTTAGATTTGCCACACCTTGGTTAACTAATTTTTTAACTAACTCTTGATTTGTAACCCCGGAACTTTTAATTGTTTTTCTAATCTTGATTCCCTTTCTAATGACAAATGGATTTTCAGCGAGATAGTTATTCGCCCACTCTACTTCATCTTTTTCATATAATTCAGGATAATGATAAATAAGAATTGCAGCGGCACCGGGATATTTTTCCTTAGATGATTGATGAGCGCGAATGCTTGAAGAAATTAAATAATTTATCAAATAATTATCGGACCATTCAAGTTCTTCATTTTCGAAACTAAATTTATGGTTCTTAATTATGCCCGCAATATTTAGTTCGTGTTGTTTGCGGTCTGTTTCCTGTCGTGAAGTATTTTCTGTTTCTCTTCTCAGTGTTGTTACCCGAGGGATATTAAGAAAAGCTGCTCCGTTTTCTGCCGCGCCTATCCAGAAATCCCAATCCTCGTAGCCTACATTAGTCCGGTATCCGTTAAGTTTTTGCCATACCGATCGATGAAACATCGAACAATAGGGAAGCATTGTTTTGTGAAGGAGCTCATTTAATTGGAATTCACGAGTTTGCCATAAATTAGAAGTAACGCCGAAAGTTTTTAACCAGGCATATACAACACAATTGTCTGTATTAATGTTTTCTAATTCATCAATATACATTTTTAGCGCACCGGGGATTAACATGTCATCGGCATCTAAGGGTAATATGTATTCACCGTTTGATTCTGCTATGCCGCGGTTTCTTGATACTGCAGGCTTACCCGAATTATCCTGATTTATAAGTTTAATTTTTCTATCAGGATTTGATGATATTAATTGAGATGCGACTTCCGCGGTATTATCTTCACTGCCGTCATTTACTATTATTATTTCCCAATTTTTATATGTCTGATTTATAACGCTGTTCACCGCGTCCGGTAAATATTCCGCATAATTATAGCAGGGAATAACAACCGAGACCAATGGATTTTTATCATCCGTATAATATCTTTGTTTAACAATTTCACACTCCGGATAAATTTTTTCCCAGTTCATATCGCCTATCTTTGCATCTTTATGAAATCTGTAGTTTGCAATTGTACGGTTGATGTGAAAGAATCTATCCTTCTTAGCGAATCTCATCCACAAATCATAATCCATTGTATACTCAAGATTCAGGTCTAACAGCCCGTATTCTTCGAGCAGTTTTTTCCGAAAGAAAACAGCCGGCTGTGTAGGAATTGAGCGCGGAGCTCTGAAATTCTTTAATTCTTCAAATCCCCTTTCATAGTTGATAACCCGGTCGAAAACTTTACCGTTTTCATCCACAAGATTGCAGTTACCCATAACGATATTTTTATATTGATATTTTTTGAAGAATTTTGAAACCGCAGAAAAGGTGTTTTGTTCATACCAGTCGTCGGAATTTATCCACGCTATAATATCACCTGTCGCTTTTCCAAATCCCTTGTTGAGTGCGTCGGATTGTCCTTTGTCTTTTTCGGAGACCCAAATTAAATGGGAATATTTTTTCAATATTTCTATTGTGCCGTCGGTTGAACCGCCGTCTATTATTATATGCTCGAAATCCGGATAATTTTGATTAAGCACACTCTGTATGGTCCGTTCAATAAATTTCCCCTGGTTAAAGGAAGGGGTAATTACCGAAATTTTTAACGGGGATAAATCTTGTGCCGATTCTTTATTCCGTTTTTGTGTTTTTTTAATGTAACTGATATTCTTTTTTGCAATTTTGTTTTCCGGATCAACACTAACAACTTTTTGAAGAAAACCGGATGCCGCTGCGTTATTTTTATCCAATATTTCCAAAACCGCCAGGTAGTTCAAAGCATTTATATTAAGAGGGTCAACAATCAATATGTTTTCCAAAAGCTCTTTTGCATTTTTCGGGCAATTGGTATGAATTGCTTCTTCGGCAAGCAAGAGTAGTTTTTGCGAATACGTTTGAACGTCTTTCCTTTTTAATTCAATCAATTCAACTTTATCCGCATCCAAAAATTTGGAAAACATTTTTTCGACTATGTTTTTACTCTTTTCATTCGGCAATTGATTAAAATATATTTTGGGTTTTTTTGACTTACTGTTTATTGCATTTTCAACAGCCGTCAAAATTAATTTGTAATCAACATCCTTCACGCAATAAGCTCTTTCAAATTTGCATTTCCAGTTGCACCCGTAACAATTTAACGGCAATGTAACCAATGATGTCAATTCCGAATAGGGCATAAACCTTCCGAAGTGTCCCCCGCCTATAACAATTACGTTCGGTGTATTGACGGCGCAGGCTATGTGAGCA
>CAZAOG010000033.1:0-22594 GCA_964486645.1 uncultured Ignavibacteriaceae bacterium
ATAATAAGGAATAAAACATTATTCGCTTCCCATAATTGTTACAACAACGGTTCTTTCTCTTGCTCTGTTTCTGTGTTCGTTTAAATAAATACCCTGCCAGGTTCCTAAATTTAATCTGCCGTTTGTAACAGGTATTGTCAATTCTGCGCCGAGTAAAGAAGATTTTATATGCGAAGGCATATCGTCGCTGCCTTCGGATGTGTGCTGATAATACGGCTCATCTTCGGGTGCAAATTTATTAAAATAATTTTCCATATCGGTTCTTACGGTTGGATCGAAATTCTCGTTCAGCGTGAGAGAAGCGGATGTATGTTTTATAAAAAAGTGAGCCGTTCCGATTTTTATGTTTTTAATTTCCGGAAGAAAATTTAAAATCTCATCGGTTACGAGATGGAATCCTCTCGATTTTCTACCGAGAATTATTTCTTTTTGATACCATTTCATTTATTCTTTTGTTATGCTTTCAACGTCAATTTTTATCCCTTTTACGTAGGAATAAGCTGAAGTTCCCAGACATACGCCCTTAATTGTGATCATCTCGGCTTCCCTTAGTTTTTGAGCTTCATACTCATCGGTTTTATTTTTAAAGAAACCGATTATAGGGAGTCCGTCGCCGGGTGTGCTGAGTTCCAAAACCTGACGCGTATTCATTAATTTATATAACGCTTTTACTTCTCCGGTGACTTTAATTTCTTTATTGAGGTATTTCTCGTTGGCGTTTTCAATATTGTAAGTAAAATCAAAAGCAAGGTCTTCGGCTGTAATTGAAATAACATTATATTTGTTATAAATAAGATATAACGCTGCCACTATTATAACAAAAATTATGAATCTCAGTAGAGGATGTTTCTTCTTCATAAAGTCTCCTACTGTTACTGAATTAAAAAAAAGCCGTATTCTGCAAAATTAATTGAATCTTATTATTCAACCCAATCGGCAACAAAAATATTAGTATCGCCTTTTTTCTTGTTAAATCTGTTGGATGCAAAAATTAATTTTTTTCCGTCATTTGTAAACATGGGGAAGCCGTCAAACCGGTCGTAAAAAGTAATTTGTTCCAAGCCGGTGCCGTCAACATTAATCATATACAGATCAAAATTTCTTCCGGTTTTGCTGTTGACATTTGAAGCGAAAATAATTCTTTTTCCGTCCGGGAAGAAAAAAGGAGCAAAGCTTGCCTTACCTAAGTGAGTAACTTGTTTAACGTTTTTCCCGTCGGCATCCATAACATAAAGTTCCAATGCCGTGGGTCTTACCAAACCTTTTTTAACAAGGTCGTCGTAATCTTTTAATTCTTTTTCCGTTTTCGGCGAACTTGCCCTGAAAACAATCTTTTTACCGTCTTGAGAGAAGAACGGACCGCCGTCGTAGCCTTTATGGAAAGTTAATCTGGTTTGATTGCTTCCGTCCAGGTTCATTGTGTAGATCTCCGGGTCACCGTCTCTGGTAGATGTAAAAACAATTTTATCTCCGATCGGAGAAACCGTAGCTTCTGCATCATAACCGGGAGTAGTGGTTAATCTTTTTAAGTTGGAGCCGTCAACGTTGGCTTTAAAAATATCGTATGTTTCGTAGAGTTTCCAAACATAACCTTGTGAGCGGTCGGGGAGTTCGGGACAATCTTCGTCGGCTAAATGAGTTGAAGAATAAATTATTGTGCTGTCGCCGGGTAAAAAATACGAGCAAGTTGTTCTTCCTTTTCCGGTGGAGACCAGGGTTTTTTGTGTTCCGTCCAAATTCATGGTAAATATTTGGTCGCACTTAAAATTTCCGCCGGAAGATTGAAAAATTAATTTTTTTTGGTCGAATGAAAGATATGCCTCGGCATTTTCTCCTTCGTCGGTAATCATTTTTATGTTTTTTAGATGTTTCTCTTTCGGGAAACGATATTTATCGTTTTTGTTCTGAGTAAAAAGGAATGGGGCTATTGTTAGTTGAATAACGATTAACACAATTGCATATAAAGAAAATTGTTTCATAAGGTACCATAAAGATTGTTGTTAATTAATATAACAATAAAATTCGAACACGAAATTATTCGGGAACGTGTACTAAAAAATATTCTTTTGCCGATTCGCCGATTTTTTTTGCTTCTTTTACGGTCATATGCATATCGTCCGGAGTTTCATTATGTTCATCGTGTCCGGCTTCAATTACTGCAAGGTCACATCCTATTGCGGCGTTTTCCAATTCGGCGCAATATGCAGTATCTCCTCCGTAGCATATTTTTTTACCTTGGTGTTTAAAAGTAAAACCTATTGCCGGAACTTGTTGTTTTGTAACTCCGTCGCTTAAAATTTCTTTATGAATTACGGGGAATGGTTTTACAGTCAATCCTTTGCTGCTTTTAAATTCGTTTGAGCCCGGTATTTCATTTAAAATTATTTTATAAGGGATGCTGTTTGCATAAACCTGTTCGAATGCATTGTGTATGGAGATTATTTCTTTGCATCCTTTTGGAAAATGTAATGTTAAAGGTGTAACCTTCTGCATTACACGCATATATGTAAGCAAAGACCAAACTCCGCCAACGTGGTCGTGATGTCCGTGAGAGATAAAAATATCGGAAACATTCAGAATATTTTTAGTTCCGATTTCACTGTTAAGATCTCTTAACATTCCGTCACCGGGGTCCACTATAAAATAATTTGAAGCGGCTTTTATAAGAATGCCTGTTGCAATATTTGGAATGGAGCAAAAAACTTTTATTTGAAAGTCATCTTTCTGCCAGGATAAAGGATAAGTACTATCATTCATATATATTCAATGTATTTAATTATCAATTTAAGACTTCTGAAAAATTAAGATAATGGTCTTGTTGTAAATTTATCGACGGGGCTTTTTCAGAATCTATTTGTCGAAATTTTGAAAATCACCCGGTCTTCCTATATTATAGATTAAAAACTTACAAGAATAAAATTAATTATTAAATATTATTTTTTCAGAAGTCTCTACTTATTATACTTACAATTTTTGGCGTCTTTGCACCTTGCAAAAATATTGAACGAATGACTTGATACAATAAACCCAAGTTCATCGCAAACCTGCTCGGGAATTTTGTTTAACTTGGGATTAATAAATTCCACAATCCTTCCGCAATCCATACAAATTAAATGATCGTGCACCTGTTTTTTTAAGTTACTTTCATATCTGGTTAAATTATCCCCGAAATTTCTTTTGCTTAAAAGTTTACACTGTACCAACAGTTCAATAGTTTTATAAACCGTAGCCCGCGAAACAGTTGATTTCAAATTTTTCATAACAATATACAAATCATCTGCACCGAAATGACCTTCGTAATCCAATGCGGATTCCATCACTTCAAACCGTTCCGGAGTTATGCGGTTTTTACCGTTTTTTAAAAACTCCGTAAATACTTCTTTTGCTTTTTCGTATTTCAAATTTTTCTAATTATAATATTGTGATTATTTAATATATAAAATAACTGGGTGAATTTTTAATAGCAAGGAACAATCCGACAGATTTCATTAGCTTACTCCCAGCATTCTTAAACCGTTAACCGCTACAAAAGATAGAAAATATGCCATAGATGAAAAAATAAATAACTGCAGAGAGGGTATACGCCAGCTTCCGGTTTCTTTCTTTGAAGTAGCAATTGTAGGTATACACCACAGTGCAAACATAAAAAATATTATTATTCCTATAATAGAAGACGTTGTAAAAAGTTTTTTCCCGGTATTGCCTATTTCCGCTTTCTGCATCGCATCTAACATTGAATCCATTAACGAACCTTGGCTGTCGGTTACTTTAAATATCAAAGCCATAGAACTTACAAAAACTTCTCTTGCCGTAAAAGCACTAATTAAAGATACACCTACTCTCCAGTCCAATCCCAAAGGAGTCATTACCGGTTGAATGATTTTACCGAAATCGGCTGCGTATGAAGTTTCCAATCGTACGGATTCTTTTAATTGATCAACCTGTTCTTGCGAAATATTATCTTTATTTATTTGCGGATCAATGTTCGGAAAGGTAGTAAAAAACCAGATGAAAATTGATAGAACTAATATTACCGGTCCCACTTTTTGAATGTACAGTTTGCCCCTGTGCCACATATTTATTGTTACTACTTTTAATTTTGGCATTCTGTAAGCAGGCATTTCCAAAATAAAAGATGAATTAACCTTGTTTTTTATTTTTTTATTGTTGAATTTATTAATTATCGCGGCAATTAAAACCGAACTGATAATGCCAAACAGATATATTGCAGCCAGAATTAAACCGGCAATCCAGGCTTTATCACCGGGGAAAAGAAATGCGAGAAGTAATGTGTAAATGGGTAATCTTGCACTGCAGCTAAGCAAAGGTAAAATAAAAATTGTAAGCATTCTCTCTCTTCTGTTGGGAATAGTCCTTGCTGCCATCATTGCCGGAATGGCACAGGCAAAACCCGAAAGCATCGGGACAAAAGATTTACCGTTTAATCCTATTTTTGAAAGAGGTTTGTCAATCAGCATGGCACCTCTTGCAAGGTAACCCGAATCTTCAAGAAGTCCCAATATTAAAAACAATATTAAAATTTGCGGAACAAAAACCGCGACCGAACCTACACCGTTGATTATGCCGTTTGACAAAAACATGCCGAACCAATTGTTTCCTGCTAAAGCCAACACTTCATTTGATAAAATTTGGAACAGATAACTTACAAAGTCCATTATTGGCTGCGCAAACCAAAATATGCTTGTAAAAGTAAACGCCATAATTAAAAAGAAAAAGAACAGTCCCCATGTTTTGTGTAAAAGAATTTTATCAATTTTCACAGTTCTTGCATCTATTTGTTTACATCTGTTTTTCAGTGCTTTGTTTGTTATAAGATTGAGCTGTTTATTTGCCTTTGTTAAGTCAATATTTCTGTTGTCATTTATTTGAAAAACCGATTCTTCTTCTATTCCTTCCACTTCACCGTAAATTTTTAAAACATCTTCCGTTGAGTTTAACACCGACGGTTTTGGTGGTTGTAAATGGTTTTCCTTAAAATTATTCTTATTATCATTTATATAATTTAAAAGCTTATCTATTCCTTTACCCGATCTTCCGTCAACTTTAAAAGCTTTACAGCCTATTTTTTTTGAAAGTTTGTTCTCATTAATATCAAAACCCTTTTGGTTTAGAATGTCGATCATAGTAATAACAATAGCAACGTTGAAGTTTGCATTAATTATTTGTTTGACCAAGTATAAATGTCTTGAAAGCTGACTTGCATCTACGGTAACAATTACTAAATCAGGTTTACCGAGTTTAGGGTGTTTGTATAAAGAATTTACCGCAATTTTTTCATCCGTTGATTCCGGGTTAAGGCTTACAATTCCGGGAGAGTCCAGGATAAGAGCGTCTATATTAAATTTTCTTTGTAAATTGGCTATTGAAGAATTGACCGTTGTACCGGGGTAATTAACGGTTTTAAAATTTTTACCGCTGAAGTAATTAAAGAGCGTTGTTTTTCCGGAATTTGGAGGACCGACTAAGGTTAAAAATAATTTACCGTTAGAAGAATATGAATTCATGAAATTATAATGCAATCAGCATCCGACTTTCTTAACGCTATAACCGTTCCCCTAACCGAAATTGCTATAGGGTCATTAAAAACCGATTTATTTACAAGTTCAATTTCCTGTCCGGGTGTAAAGCCAACTTCTAATAATCTTTTGGCAGACGGATGTTGGAAGTTTACGCCGTTTATTGTTACTTTTTCACCGTATTTAAGTTCAGCTGCTGTTTTCATTGTTTATTTTAATTTTTCTCAATTATTATTAAGATTTAATCTATATAAAAATAAGTGTGCGGATAATTATTGTCAAGTGTTTAAATACTTATTTAAAAAAAACATTAATTTTTTCCGAAGTACTATCTTTTATATATATTATTTTTATAAATTTATATGCCCTTAATTTAAGCTCTTATTTAGTATGATATAAAAGTAATCCATAATTTAAATGCAACCGGTAGAAGAATTAACTACAATATTTTCCGAATCAGATAATATCAAAGAATTGATGTTTATCCATTCGGTTGTTGTTATTTATAAGTATAATCATAATTCAAAAATATACGATTATATAAGCCCGTCAATAAAAAAACTTACCGGATACACAAAGGATGAAATAAATAAAATTTCCTTCTCTAGGATTGTTAAAAAAGTTGAATGCTCTTATTCTAAAGACAAAGATGATTTGGATATGGCGGAAGATTTTTACGGCAATTATACTATCGAAACAAAATCCGGTGAAATTAAACTAATCGAAGATTTATCATTTTATGATCCTGACGAACAGGGCAAACTTTCCGAAAGTATAGGAATTCTAAGGGATATAACCCCTCTAAAGGAAGTTTTTAACGGCTTAAACTTTGAAAAAAACAAGCTGAATGCAATTCTTAATTTAGCGGATATTATTGTAACCGTAATTGATAAAAATGAAAATTTATCGAAAGTAAATAAAAAAGGAATTGAAATAACCGGTTACAGTGAAGAAGAACTGATGGGTAAGGGTTGGCTCAGAACCATCCCGAAAAGATATCAGGCTCTAATAAAAGTTCAGACTTTAAGAAATAGAAAAAATAAAAATAATAAACCTGTCCAAATTGAAGTTCCTCTGATTACAAAATCCGGCGAAGAAAAAATAATAGCCTGGCATATCTCGGAATTAAAAAATGAACAGGGGCAATTAGTCTTTAGTGTCGGCGTCGGACGCGACGTTACTCAAAAAAGGAAGGAAGAAAAAGTACAGAAGATAATTTCGGAGATTCTTCAATACTCAAATGTAGGCGCGAGTTTGGATGAATTTTTCAACTTCATCAGGGAATCGATAAGAGAACTAATGCCCGTTAAAAATTTTTATATTTCTCTTTATGACAGGGAAAATGATTCACTTACTTTTCCGTATTTCGAAGACGAATTTGATAATGAAGCCGTAACGATAAAATTCAGAAACGGTTTGACCGAATATATTATCAAATCGGGTAAATCCGAATTGATTGACGAAGAAAGAGATGCACAGCTTGTAAAGGAAGGAAAGGTGGACCTGGTGGGGTCGCCTTCCAAAATTTGGCTGGGAATTCCTCTAAGCATCGGCGAACAGACAATAGGTGCGCTTGTTGTCCAGGATTACCACGAGGCAAGTACCTACGGTGTAAGAGAAAAAGAAATATTGGAAGTTATCGGTTACTCAATCTCTCGCGCAATAGAACGTAAAAAAGTTGAACAGGAAAGGAAAGAGTTGATAATTAAATTGGAAGAGTTAAACAAATCTAAAGACAAATTATTCTCTTTAATATCGCACGATCTTCGGGCTCCTTTTAATTCCCTTTTGGGGTTCTCCGAAATTTTAACTACCGAGTATGACACTCTCACAAAAGAAGAAATAAAAGAATATCTAAATGCAATCTACGAATCGTCAAAGAATTTATACAATATGACTACAAACCTGCTTCAATATTCCAGATTCCAAGTAGGGAAAATTGCATACGAACCAAAGATATTAAACCTTCAGGAACTTGTAGACAAAAATTTAAATTTACTGAAAGGGAATTATCTGAAAAAACAGATTGACGTACGTGCAGATATTGAAAAAGACCTGTTTATTTTCGCGGACGAAGATATGATGAACTCGGTTATACAAAACCTTATTTCAAATTCTATTAAATTTACTTTTAGAGGCGGCAAAATATCTGTTGAAGCATTTAAAAAAATAATTGATGATGAAGAAAAAATTATATTTATTTTTAAAGACACCGGCATAGGGATGAAACAAGACTGTATAGATAAAATTTTTAGCGCGGACGTATTTTCTTCTCCCGGCACTGAAAAAGAATTCGGCACAGGTTTGGGCCTTCAATTAGTTATTCAATTTCTTGAAAAGAACGGCGGCAATTTAAAAATTGAAAGTGTGCAAAATGAAGGTTCGACATTTATAATTACTTTACCTTCGGCAAAACCGGCATAATTTAATTTGTATTTTAAATCACTTTCTTTATTCTTTTCTTTGATTATTCTTAAATAATAATTTTATGCTTAAAAAATATTCATCGTTGATAATTGTCCTTATCTTTTTTTCTTCATTTAATTTTGCACAGTTAAACCTTACTCCAAAAGACACCACCATAATTCCGGGAAAAGAATATGAAGCAGGCGCGTTCCACAAATTTATTTTCGGCAAACACTGGCGGGATGTTTGGACTACTCCGATAAAAGTAAAAATATTGGATCTGAATAAATTTGCCGGAGGACTTACCCCTTCAAGAAAAGGCGGCGGACTGCAGACGAGAACTCTGCACTTTATCGGTGCCGACGGCTTGGACTATAAATTCCGCTCTATTGACAAAGATCCGGCTAAGATGCTTCCTGATGATCTGAAGGAAACTTTTGTGGCAGCAGTGTTGAAAGACCAAATAAGTGCTGCAAATCCCTTTGCGCCTTTGGTAGTCGCCCCGTTATTAAAAGCCGTCGGTGTTTTACAAGCGGAACCTGCGTTGGTATTAATGCCCGATGATGAAAAGTTGGGAAAGTTCAGAAAAGAATTCGGCGGACTTTTGGGGATGATTGAAGTCCATCCCGACGAAGGAGAAAATCCCGGCGACATAAGTTTTGAAGGAGCCGATAAGGTTATAGGTACGTATAAACTTTTCCACAGACTGGAAAAGAAACGAAGCGAAAAAGTTGACAATATTGAATTTTTAAAAGCAAGATTGATGGACGTTCTGCTCGGTGATTGGGACAGGCATTTCGATCAGTGGCGCTGGGCTTTAATGAGGAAAAAAGGAAAAAAACTCTGGAAGCCGATACCGAGAGACCGTGACCAGGCTTTTTCAAAATTTGACGGGCTGGCTCCCTCGCTAATGGAAGCACTTACACCCCAGCTTGTAACTTTTGAAGAGGACTACTCAAGCATACAAAGCTTAACTTGGAACGGCAGATTTTTAGACAGAAGATATCTTTCGGAAATAACAAAAAGCAAATGGGATTCGGTTACGGCGTTTATCACCGATACAATTACGGACGATGTTATAATGGATGCCGTAAAACATCTGCCGCCCGAAGTTTACTCAATTGCCGGACCTGAAATTTCAAGCAAACTCATTAACAGAAAAAATCTGTTGAAAGAAGCTTCCGATGAATATTACGAATTAATTAACGGGTACGTCGATATTTTTGCAAGCAACAAAGATGACTTTTTATTGGTAAATAGATTGAACGATAATCAAACCCAAGTTTCCCTTTACAGATTAAATAAAAATACCGGAAATAAAAAAGGCGAACCTTTTTATAATAAAATTTTCGATAATAAATTGTTGGACGAAATAAGAATTTATCTTTTAGACGGAAACGATAAAGCCGTTATTGAGGGCGAGGTTGAAGACGGCGTTTTGATAAGAGTAATAGGAGGACACGGTAAAGATGAGTTTGTGAATAACTCAAAAGTGCATTCCCGCTTCCCGATTATTCCTATTCCAAGGTTGGAAAATGCCACAAGATTCTACGACAGCGGAAAACATTCAAAATTTATTGCCGGCAAAGGTACGGTTGTAAATAGAGATAAAGCAGCGGACCCGATAAATGATTTTGAAAGATACGAAGCACGCCAAATTGATAGGGGACACGAGTGGTTAGTCGCCCCGGTTGAACACTTTAACTCCGACGACGGTCTTATTCTCGGCGCCGGACCGGTTCTTATTAAATACGGGTTCAGAAAAAAACCATACGAATATAAAATGTTGTTAACCGCTTCGGTTTCAACTAAAACCGGAGCCGTAAACTTCAACTATAAAGCTTTGTTTAATTCGTTGTACAGGGGAATAACATTGGGAGTAGAAATCAGAAGTACGGAACTGTCAATTACCGATTTCTTCGGCTTCGGGAATCAATCCGCTTTAAACAAAGCTTTGGATGCAGGTAAGTATTACAGAGTGGAGCAAAGAGCTTTCGACTTCAAACCGACGTTAATTTTTAGTCTTAAAGAAAATCTAAAATATTCTCTCGGATTTTCGTACGGCAATTACAAAACCGATTTGAAAAATCCGCAGATACTGAATTCATTCCCTTACGGAAATTACGGCACCGGGAATTTTAAATTTTGGGGTTTGAACTCTTCCTTTGTTTTAGACAGCCGCGATGTTAAACGGAATCCGTATAAAGGAAATTTCTTTACACTTTCCGGTTTCTATTTTCCAAAAGGGTTGGATAATAAATTTAATTTCGGAAAAGTCAGAATCGATTTAAGGCATTATTTTACTTTTAAGGGTTTAACGGATATCACTTTGGCTTTCAGAGGCGGGGGCGAAAAAGTCTGGGGCACCTATCCTTTCTTTGAATCTGCTTTTTTGGGCGGCAAAGAAAAACTAAGAGGATTCAACAGAGAAAGATTTGCCGGGGATGCTTCCGTATTCGGACAATTCGAAGCAAGATTTTATATTACCAAACTAAAAATAATTATTCCCGGGAAATTCGGACTGCACGCTTTTACCGAAATCGGAAGAGTGTTTCAGGATAATTTTCCTTCGGACAAATGGTATCCTACTTACGGCGCCGGATTCTGGCTTTCATTTCTTGACAGAATGTTTACAACGTCACTTTCTATTGCTAAGTCGGAAGAAAGAACTTCGTTCTACATAAGAGCAAGAATGGGATTTTAAACTTTTACCGCCGAAGTGAACCTACTGTTTGAATAACGAGAAGGGTTGATTCTTTACCGCTTTGCTCAAAAAAAAATAATTAAACCAATCTGTCTTTCTTTTAATAATTGCTTAAAACACGCCTGCGCGAAACGTTGAAATAAAATAAGAATTTTCAAGGTAAACGATTTGTGAATAGCTTCATAGAAACAATCTGTTCTACACAAAATTTGCAGAGCGAATCGCCGATTCAAATTTTGTAAAGCGAATCGCCGATTCGCTTAACAAAACATTAATAGACACACCTTTATGAACAGCAGAGAAATGAAAACGGAATTAAATTATACTTATCACAATTCTTTATATTATCAATTAACTTGTTTAATTTCTACGTGATTGTTTCACATTTTTTTATTCATAATATTGTCATTTTAGTTTAACATACTGCACTTGGATACATTAAAACTTCAAGCAAAAAAACAAATAGAAGAAGAGATAGTTCTTCTTAAAGATGCTGGTTATAAATTATCTTCCGTAGAAGTGAATAATTATAATTTTAGCGTAAACATTTCTTCCGGCAGAAATGAGGTAAAGCTGTTAGTCTATTTTGGAAAGAAGGGAGTAAAAAAGGTCCTACAAGGCAATAAAGAAACTGAAATTTATAGTTCAATTAATGACTTAATATTCGGCAAAAGCTTATTCGAATTCAAAAAAAATGAAATTGACGAGCCTTCCGATTATATCGGTACCGATGAATCGGGCAAAGGTGATTTCTTCGGACCTTTAGTTGTTGCCGGAGTTTTGGCGGATAAGAAATCCTTGGTTGAATTAAAAAAGATAGGTGTTAAAGACAGCAAGGAATTAACGGATACAGTAATTAATAATTTAGCCGGAAGGATAAAAACTTTGGTAAAGGACAAGTTTGAAATAATAATAATTAACCCTGCAAAGTATAATGAACTTTATTCTAAAATTGGTAATTTAAACAGACTGTTAGCTTGGGGACACGCAAAGGTATTGGAGAACATATTGGAAAGGCATCACGCGGATGAAGCCATAAGCGATAAATTCGGTGATGAAAAATTAATTACTTCTTCGTTGCAGAAAAAAGGACAAAAATTAATTTTACATCAATATACAAAAGCGGAAAGATATACGGCGGTTGCTGCGGCTTCCATATTAGCAAGAGAAAAATTAAATTTGTGGTTTGTACAAATGAATAAAAAGTATAATATTCGGTTACCTAAGGGGGCTTCGTCCGGAGTTATAACCACTGCAAAAGAGTTTATAAGCAAATACGGAAAGGATGAATTAAAAAATATAATAAAACTACATTTTAAAACAACAAAAAAGATTCTTTAAAAAATTATATGAGAAAATAAAATGATAAAAGAAGTCAGGAGAATAGGAGTACTTACAGGCGGGGGTGATTGCCCCGGATTAAATGCGGTAATTAGAGGAGTTACAAAGCCTGCGCAGGACTATGGCATGTCGGTGTTGGGAATTATGGACGGATTTGAAGGGCTCGTAGAAGGCAGGGCAAAAGAGTTAAAAAACAGCGATGTTTCGGGTATACTGGCTCAGGGCGGAACCATTCTCGGTTCATCGAATAAAGGAGACCCGTTCCATTGGCCTGTTGAAAAAGACGGAAAAATAATAATTGAAAACCGAGTGGAAGACGTAAAAAGAAATTACGAAGCATGGAATTTGGATACGCTTATTGCAATCGGCGGCGACGGTACTATGCATATATCCCAAGAACTCGGGCAAGAAGGATTGAACGTAATCGGAGTTCCGAAAACAATTGATAACGATTTAAATGCTACTGATCAGACTTTCGGGCACGACTCAGCCGTATTTGTTGTATCGGAAGCTTTGGACAGATTGCACACAACCGCATCTTCGCATCACAGAGTAATTGTTGTGGAAGTTATGGGACGATATGCCGGGTGGATTGCTCTGCACGGCGGTATTGCAGGAGGAGCCGATATAATTTTAATACCGGAATTTCCGTATTCCTGGGAAAAAGTTTACGAACAAATCCACAAAAGGGAGTTGATGGGAAAGAAGTTCAGTTTGGTTTGCGTTGCCGAAGGAGCAAAAGCAATCGGTGAAAAAATGGTACTGAAAGAAACCGATATAAAAAGGACAGACCCGAGAAGATTGGGCGGTATTGGTGAAGTTGTAGCCCGCAATATTGAAGAAAATACAGGTAGAGAAACAAGAGTTACGGTATTGGGACATTTACAGCGAGGCGGGAGTCCCACTCCTTTTGACAGAATTCTCTCTACAAAGTACGGAGCTTATGCAATAGAACTTGCCTCAAAAAGAAAATTCGGAAGAATGGCTGCATTAAAAGGCAATGAAATAAAGCACGTTAGTATTGACGAAGCAGTTGAAAATTTGAAACTTGTAAAAGAAGATACACAAGCGGTAAAAGTAGCTAAATCAGTCGGAATTTCTTTCGGGGTTTAAATAACAAATATGTTAGGTTGAAATAGAATGTAACCGAAGCATTTGGTCTTTACACCCTTGTACAAAATAAATATATTATTCGAAAACGAATTAAATTGGACGGATCTCCCCTCCAAATGAAAAATGTCCCCTCTTGCTTACCGGAGGCAAGTCTACGACGCTGATTGTTTTTGATATGCTATTTTTCCCTTTTTCTTTTGCAAGCAACGAAGGTGTGCCAACGTTAAAAATAAAATAAAAATAGCATAAGAGCTTCGTAGAAGCGGTAGTAAGGTAAAAAACAGATATCAAGTAACAAAAAAGCTCCATCGGAGCGATATTATAAAAAACATATATTGTCCTATCCGAATCCGGTATACTGCTTCCAAGAAAGTATCTATTGATAGTTTAACTTCAAATATTTTTAATTTTAACGTTTTGGAAAGATGTGGGTTGTTAAGTTAAAATATCAGAGTAACGCAGTGAGGATATAGTTCCGAATAACCATTTGGTATCTATTACCGTTTACACAAAAGTTCTTACACTACAGGAACAAATTATTATTTACAGGTCAATGAATCGTTTTTTTTAATATTCGTATCTGTTGTTTGTTACTGCACAAATGCGAATAATTTATTAATAACCCGCTGCTTTACCGGGTCCTCTTTTATCGAACGCTCCGAAAATGATTTTATTTTTGTTATCAATCATTATCGCTGCCGCCATTCCTATTTTTCTGGTTCTTACTTTATCATTATAAAAAGAGTAACCCATTTTTGCAAGCTCACTTTTCACATTCCCTTTAAACGAATTTTTTTCGTAAACAATCTTATCCGGCAGCCATTGGTGGTGGAACCTCGGAGCGTCAACCGCCTGCTTAATGTTCATATTAAAATCTATTACATTTAAAATAACTTGTAAAACGGTCGTTATAATTTGCGAACCTCCGGGTGAACCCAAAATTAGAAACGGTTTATCATCTTTTAATACTATCGTCGGAGTCATTGAACTCAACATCCTCTTTTCGGGTTGTATGGCATTTGCTTCGCTGCCCAACAGTCCGTAAATATTCGGCTCTCCGGGTTTTGCGCTGAAGTCATCCATTTCGTTGTTGAGTAAAAATCCGGCGCCGTCAACTACAATCTTAGAGCCGAATGACGAATTTAAAGTTGTGGTAACACTTACGGCATTACCGTATTTATCGTAAACCGAATAATGTGTTGTCTCCGTTGATTCTTTGAAGTTTATAATTTTGCCGGCGGTAATTTTATCCGACGGTGTCGCTTTATCATCAATTTTATTAAAAATTGATTTTGCATATTTCTTTGAAATAAGGACTTCCTTGGGTACCGGATAAAAATCATCGTCGCCCAAATATTCCGTTCTGTCGGCGTATGTGTATTTCATTGCTTCTACTAATTTGTGAATGTAACCGCTGCCGCCCCAATCGCCGGGGCTGAATGAATAATTCTCAAGTATGTTTAACAGTTCTACCAAAGCAATCCCGCCCGAGCTTGGCGGAGGCATCGAAACGATTTTATAACCCCTGTAATTCCCGGTAATCGGTTTTCTTTCAATCGGTTTGTATTTGTCCAAATCATCTTGAGTTATGTATCCGCCCAAAGAACGTATTTCTTTAATTATCAACCCGGCAATTTTTCCTTTGTAGAATCCGTCGGTACCTTTCTCTTTTATCAGCTCGAGAGTTTTAGCCAAGTCAGGCTGCTTGAAAATATCTCCTTCTTCAAACGGTTTGCCTTCTTTTGTAAATATTTTAAGAGAGGAAGGATATTTCTTAAATTTCGGTAAATAATATTCAAAAGATTTTGCCGTCCTTTCGTCCAATTCCCATCCTTTTTTTGCAAGGTTAATTGCCGGCTGAATTACATCCTTTAATTTTAATGTGCCGTATTTTTTTAAAACGTAAATCAATCCAGCGACACTTCCCGGCACACCCGCAGATGTAACGCCGGTTTGACTTAATTCGGGGATAAATTTTCCCGTACTGTCAAGATACATATCCCTAAAAGCAGACAAAGGTGCTTTCTCTCTAAAATCAATTGTAGTGTTTCTTCCGTCGGCAAGATGAATTACCATAAATCCGCCGCCGCCGATATTACCTGCCTGAGGATATGTAACCGCAAGTGCAAATCCTGCTGCAACGGCTGCGTCAATTGCGTTTCCGCCCTGTTCTAAAATACTCACACCTACTTGTGAAGCAATGGAACTTGCAGAGACGACCATTCCATTTTTGGCTCTAACCGGTTTTTCTTCAAACGGATTACAGCCGGTTAGGGATAAGGCAAGTAAAAAAAATGTAATAACTAAAAAAGGAATTTTATTTTTCATAACAGTTATTGAATTCAATACGAAATATTTTTATTTATAACTTAATTGATTTTAATAATAAAAGACAATAAATCTTGCTGTTGTCAGCAATTCAGAGCCAAAATTAAAATTACACAAAAACAAAACGTTGCGAATAAAACAAAAAATATTTTTGGTTCGGTTTTACATATTTTATGATGAACGGAATTGTTTTTGTTTATGTATCTTTTTAGGTTAAAGTTCTTAAACTCAAAATAAATTTACTTTTTAAAATCAATAAAAGCTTAGAGGGAAAAATGAAACAAACAAAATTTTTTCTATACGCTCTGCTGTTCATAGGGGTCCTAACCGTAAATACTCTTGCTCAAAAATACGATATTTACAACAAGACTCTCGATAACGGTTTGGACGTAATTGTAATTCACAATCCCGCGGTTCCGCTGGTAACCGTAGAGATTGATGTGAAAAACGGAGCGTATACGGAGCCTCCGGAATATGACGGATTATCCCACCTTTACGAACACATGTTCTTCAAAGCCAACAAAACAATACCTAATCAGAAAAGATACATGGAAAGGCTGAACGAATTGGGTGCAAGTTGGAACGGAACTACGAGTCAGGAAAGAGTAAACTATTTCTTTACCGTACCCAAGGACAGCGTAATTCCCGCAATGGTTTTTATGTATAACGCAATTACCGGACCGCTATTCAAGCAGGAAGAACTTGTTAACGAAAGACCGGTTGTAACCGGCGAATACGACAGGAACGAATCCAACCCTTTCTTTCATTTGGTAAGAGCCGTTGATAAGAAAGTCTGGTGGAAATATTACAGCCGAAAAAACGTAATTGGCGACAGAAAAATTATTTTGACGGCTACAACAAAAAAAATGCAGACTGTTCAGGATAGATTTTACATTCCTAATAATTCTGCATTAATCCTTTCGGGCGATATTACTCCCGAAAGAGGTTTTAAATTGGCGGAACAAATTTTTGCAAAATGGAAAAGAGGGAAGGACCCTTTCAGTTATTTGAAAATACCCAAACATCCTCCGATAAAGAAAACGGAAACGGTGGTAGTTGAAAAGCCGATAAATTTTGTAGGAATGTATATCGTATGGCAGGGGCCCAATGTTTCCGAAGACCCTCAGGCTACTTACGCCGCAGATGTTTTATCCTTTATACTCGGTCAAAAGACCTCGAAGTTTTACAAAAACATAGTTGAAACCGGACTGGCATACGGGATAAATTTCGGTTACAACACGTTGAATCACGGCGGTCCTATTTCTGTTTTTGTTCAGACTTCTCCACAAAATTTCAAGAAGGTAGAGAAAGCCATTTATGACGAGATAAAAAAAATGACGTCGGAAGATTATTTTACCGACGAACAGCTTGAAAATGCTAAGACAATTTTATCAATTGATGATCAATACGGCAGAGAAAGACCCTCACAATTTGCACACACCGTAGGTTACTGGTGGGCAATTGCAGGCTTGGATTATTATATGAATTATGTCGATAATCTGAAAAAGGTAACAAGAGACGATATAAATAATTATTTAACCAAATATGTTATCGGTAAAAAGCATGTGGAAGGGGTATTGGTCTCTCCGCAGGTAAAAGCTAAACTTGGATTATAAAAAGATTTTTTAAGGAGAATAAAATGAAATTCCGAAATTTAAAATTATCAATATTTCTAATTGTTTTAGGAATAACCGGATTAACTTTTGCATCCGCTACGGAGTCTTTTACCGTTAACGGATTGAAAGTTATTCTTAAGAAGAACACATCGACAAACATTGTTTCGGCAAATATTTTCTTAAAGGGCGGAGCCGCTGTTTTATCGCCTGAAACATCAGGCATTGAAAACTTTGCACTTTTGGTTGCACAGAAAGCTACTAAAAATTATCCTAAAGATGTTCTCAATTCGATGCTTGAAAAGATGGACTCCAAAATATTTTCTTCGGTTAATATGGATTACTCTTCGCTGCAACTAAGAACCGTAAAACAGAATTTTGAAAAATCGTGGAAAATATTTGTTGATATTCTTTTAAATCCTTTGTTTGATAAAAATGATGTTGAATTGCAAAGGGCACAGTTAATTTCCGCTCTTAAGCAAAGCGTGGATAATGCCGATCCTTATTTACGTCAGTTGAGCACACGGGCATTTTACACAAATCATCCTTATTCGGTGGGCGTAAGGGGAACTATTGCAACCGTTTCGTCTTTTTCAAACACCCAATTAAAATCATACCTAAAGAGCAGAATAAATACTTCTTCTTTGCTTTTGGTGGTTGTGGGAAACATCGACAGAGCCGAGATTGAAAAAATGGTGAAAAGTTCTTTCGGCAGTTTACCGGTTAGTGATTTCAAGAATATCGGTTATCCGGAAGTTAAACACCTGGCACCCTCGATTAAAGTTGTAAAAAGAAAACTGCCGACAAATTATATTCAGGGTAGCTTTACCGCGCCTGCTTTCGGCAGTAAAGATTATTACACTATGATTATCGCTTCTTCAATTTTAAGGGATAGGTTATTCCAGGAAGTGAGAACTAACAGGGGACTTTCTTATGCTCCCGCTGCCGGTTCCGCAAACAGATTTTCTAACTTCGGATACATTTATGTAACCGCAGTTAAACCTGATACAACAATTAAAGTAATGCGTGCCGAAGTGGAAAAAATGAGAACCGAAAAAGTAACAGCCAATGAACTTAGGAACAAAATTAATGTAATGATAACAAGATATTATTTGAGTAACGAAACAAACGCATCACAGGCAAACGTACTTGCCGCATACGAACTTTCGGGCGCGGGCTATGCAGAAAGCTTGAAATTTAAAGATTATATGCAGAAAGTAACCGCCGATGAAATATTAAATGTCAGTAAAAAGTATATGAAAAATCTTCAGTTTGTTTTACTCGGCAATCCGAAAACATTGGAAATTGAAAACTTTATGTTTTAGTTCTAATATTTACGTGCTGTCACGGATTAGTCCGTGACAGTTCCTTGAAAAATGATGGAAAGTTAGTCATTCCGACCTTGAGTCGGAATCTACACTCTTAAGAGGAAGTAATAAGATGCCGAAACAAGTTCAGCGTAATTAAAAAAGTTGTCATTCTGAATTTATTTCAGAATCTCTAAATCTAAAAAAAACAAGATGCTGAAACAATCCGTCAGCTGACGGACAGCATGACAGATGCAAGAGTCATTCCGACCTTGAATCGGGATCCATAATAGTTTATCCGCAAATATTAAAATCTTATTTTCTTAATATGGTATTGGATTTAATTGTAAAACACACAGACGACGGCTTCACCGCCGAAGTACCGAGCATAAACGGATGCGAATGCTGGGCACACGATGAAGATACGGTAATCACCAAAATTCTGGATTTAACTTCTTTTTATCTGAATATTGATTCAAAAAAAATTAAATTGGATAAAGCGCGCGGAACAAAACACAAGCAAATTTATAAATTAGTATTTGATAAAAATTATTAGTGGAAAAAGAGAGAACTCAAAGCAGAAAAAACAAAATTATTTCTGTCGCATCAAAGCGGCAAAAATCGCTCAATGTAGTGTTGGAAAACATACACGATCCACACAATGTCAGCGCTATTTTCAGGACCTGCGACGCCGTGGGGGTACAGGAAATATCTCTTATCTATAACGAAGAAAAATTTCCGAAGATAGGTAAAAAGTCCTCCGCTTCGGCTTACAAATGGGTCGAAAGGCAAAAATACAAATCAGTGGAAGACTGCTATGAAAATTTACATGAAAAGGGTTTCAAGATTTTCGCTTCGTCTTTAAGTGCGGATAAAAATCTATACGATTTGGATTTAACCAAAAAATGTGCGCTGGTATTAGGGAACGAACATAGAGGCATATCCCCTGAAGCCGGGGAACTTGCAGATGAAAAATTCATTATTCCGATGCAAGGTATGGTTCAGAGTTTGAATGTTTCTGTAGCCGCGGCGGTTATTTTATTCGAAGCTATGCGGCAGAGAATTATAAAAGGGATGTATGAAAGATCGGAATATTCAGACAAAGAGTTAAAAGAATTAATTAATTATTGGACCAATAAAAAATAAATGTTGTAAAATTAAGATAAAGAGACAAAAAAATTCCCGACCGAACGCTGCTAAGGTAAACCTATTTTATTAACCAATGCTATCTCTCCTCCGTAAACGGAAATCTTCAAATACAATCTGATTAAAATAAATAACTGCTGGAGTAAAAACGTAATAAATATTGTAAATCCGGAAGTCATGCCAATCTTATCGGCAAAGAAAAAATAAATAACGAAGAGAATTAATCCTGTAAGAATAAAAAAAGCATTAAGTCCGTAGACCGAAAAGAAATGTTTAATTACATAACCGAAAGCTTTCAGCATTGTTCTAAAAGGTCTGAAGGCTTCGTCATTCACCATCATTATTTTAGCATAATCGGAAACCAAAACCAGTATTGTTAACAAAAACAGATAAATAATTACTCCGGTAATTATAATATAAAAGAAAGTTGCTTCACTTTGAACGCTGCTGCTTATACTTGCAATAATTGCTCCTAACGGAAAGAAAACAAGTAAGGTAGTAATAATTTCTGCAATCAGAACGTAAACGAATAACCTGAAAAACCGGGGTAGGTAGGTCCAACTATCGGCCCAAAATTTTGAAAGTGAAGTTGTTCTGTTTCTAAATGAAGAAATTATTCCCCCGGAAAAGAAAATCGAAAACACGGTATAAAATACACCCAAATAGAAAGCAACTTTTAAAAGCGGATTTATTGTTCCTCTAAACAAATTCATAAAGTTTGAATAAGTTGTGTAGTCAAAATCTTTCAACAAAGAGAGCAAAGCCTTGGAAGAACCTATAGTTTCTGACACGGCACTTTTAAATGACAGCGCAGCGGTAAGAGCAAAAATTAAAGCGGTAAAATATAGAACGAATAATATTTTTGTTTTATTTAATGTAGAAGTTATACCGATAATATATGATATGATAAATTTCATTTTTTAATCTCTTTAATAATTAAAATAACATTGAAAAAGAAAGCATTAAATTTTCTACCCAGAAGAGAAATTTTGCAGTATATTTATTGATAACGGTAGTTTGTTTGTTAACGCTTAAACTGTTGTTAATGATATTTATATCCATTAAGTTTTTATTGTTCGGGTCTAATTTAACCCATTCAATTTTATTTTTTCCTTTAAAATTAAAATTTTTATTCAGTGCTTTTCCGTCCCAGGTAATCAGTGTATCCGAATCGTCGGAAAAATGAACCGCTATTTCGGTAGGCATAATTGCATCACCTAAACGTGAAATCAAAAAAGATGAAAGATATGTTTTCTCTTTCGTCTTTTTATACCTGTAAAGTTTTTTAACGTTTGAACTGTCATAAATTCCGCCGGGCGGTCTGACTTCAATGTTTTTGATATTTGCTACTTTATAATCACTAACGGCAGTACCGTATAAAAACTGATCGAAGAACCAGTTTAAATTTTTACCGAATTTTTCCCCGAGTCTTTTTTTATAAACCTCATTAACTATATCGATAAAATTTTGTGCGGCGGGGTGTTTAAATTTCCATTTATTATAATAGGTCTTCATTATTTCATTCATAACATCCAAGCCCACTAATCCTTCCAACGTTGCCAGCCATGTTCCGGTTTTGTTGTATGTAATTACTCCGTAACCTCCGTTAGTGTATTGCCAGGAGGCTCTGTAATTGTTTGCAATTTTAGGATTCTTCATCGAAATATATCCGATTCTTTGCTGTTCTCTCGTTCCGAAATGAAATCCGAATATATCAAAGAAAGATGTTTTTGCTCCGTACAACGAGTCCATCGTGCGCGCTTCGAAGTATGAGTTAAAACCTTCGTCAAGCCAAGGGTCTTCAAATTCGTTGGAAGCCAGAATGCCCATAAAGTAACCGTGTCCGAATTCATGAACCGTCGTATTTTCTAATATTTTAATTCCTTCGGGCATATTCCAAATACTTATAACCGTAAAAAATGTCGGATATTCCATACCGCCCGAGGCAAAGCCCTTTAACGGCGGATCTACAACCGTTACGTTCGGATAAGGATATTCACCCAGGTTATCGGTAAAAAATTGAAGTGCTCCTTTAAGTGAATGCTGAATTCTTGGGGCTAAAGAAAAATGTTCGGGTTGTAATAAAATTCTTATGCTGACGTTATTCCATTTATCATTAACCACTTTGAATCTCGGAGAAGCAGTCCATGCAAAATCTATAACATCTTCCGCTCTGTATGAAAAAGTGTTTGTGCCGTCTTTGTTTTCAATTTTATTTTGCAGCAAGCCTACAGCGCCGACTATATAATTTTTAGGAACGGTTATATTTACATTGTAAACTCCAAAATCGGCATAAAACTCTGAGTTTGCATGAAACTGATGATTATTCCATCCGCCTTTTTTAGCATTTCTTATTCCGGGGTATTCGTAAACTCCTATTTTTGGGAACCACTGTCCGACCAAAAAATAATCGTCCGCATAACCTGTTCTCGCAATAATTTTCGGGAGTTTCGCTTTAAAAACTATTTTTAATTTTACGGTTTTACCGGGTTTAATCGGTTTTTCCAATTTTACGCTGATTGCAGTTTGATCGTCTTTATTTCCGTCATCCGGCCGAATGAATTTGATTCTGTTCGTTAAATCTTTTCCGCCAACGGTTTGCATTGATGTTACATCAATCCAGCCCCAGTCATCTACGCTTATATCCCGATTCCTTTTTGATACTCCCGTATTTGCTTCTTTCATAAACGTAGAATTTGTATTCTTAAAAGCATTAAGGTACAAATGGAATTGGAGTTCCGTGATGTAGTCTTTTGATAAATTTGTCCAGGTCAGTATTTCACTTCCGTCAAGTATTTTTGTTTTAGTGTCAAGCTTAACGTCTATGTCGTAATTAGCATTGCGCGGGCTTAAAGGTTTTTTAAAAATAATTTGTGAAAATGAATTGCCGGTGATAAAAAGAAATGCAATCAAGAATAAAATTGATTTACTAATTTCATACCGTAAAATAATTTTCATAGGATAAAGCCTCACTAAAATGATATCAATACAATAATTTTAATGTATTTAAATTTTAATAGCAATTATAATTTGATAAATAATATTTTGATGTGCTGACTTTTATTATAATTAAATTTTTCGGTTTGAAACGTGCTTTAA
>CAZAOG010000034.1:0-22520 GCA_964486645.1 uncultured Ignavibacteriaceae bacterium
TTTAGTCGGAACGGCGGGATTTGAACCCGCGACCACTTGACCCCCAGTCAAGTACGCTACCGGACTGCGCCACGTTCCGAAAAGTTTCATACGCTAAAATACTAACTTTTGCTATATTATAAAAAATTTTAATCCGATTTTTTTTAAAACTTCAAAAGAAAATTGCAAAATATAAATTATCAAATCTCTTTCCGGAGCGCTCTGCAAGACGGGAAGCTAAAATCAATGCAACTCATCCCAATCAACAAAAATAGAATTTTGGATTTTCAGATTTATTTGATTTTAGAAATTTTATTATTCTTTAAAAGAGGAGAAAGAATTACAATTTTGAAATAAGTATCTCAAGAATATTTTTCAACTCCAACAGATCACTTTTTAGTGAATTGTCTTCCTCTTTATTTATGCCGGGCTGCAATATCTCGGTGTGCGGGGCTTCCTTGTTTTCCGATTTTACTTTTTGCTCTTCAATGTCACTTTTGTTCTCAAGAATTTTTCTTGCTCCTTCAATCGTGTATTTTTTCTCGCGTAAAAGTGAAGTGATCTTTAGGATAAGCTGGATGTCCTTATTCGTGTAAATTCTGTTGCCTGCTCTGTTCTTCTGCGGCTTGAGGCACTCAAATTCACTCTCCCAGTAACGGAGAACGTATTGTTCAATTCCGGTAATGCGACTTACCTCGCTTATGGAATAGTAAAGTTTTTTTATTGATAACTCTTTCAAATCAGCTCAAATATATTTTCAGTAAAATAAATAATTGCTGATAAAGTAGCAACAAAAATCTTCTTTAGTAATTATTTTGTTTAATTGAAATGTATAACTTGCTTTATAGAAGATGGTTATTAAAAACAGCATTTATCGTTTTGATTTTTTATTAACAAACTTCTCCTGCTGTCCGGTTGCCGGCGGATTGTTTAAGGCTCTACAAATTTTCTTTTTCGATAATGCTGATTATTTCTCTTATGTCGTTAAGCTCATAATCGGCATTGTGGGTTTGCGTATCGAAAGTATCTCCGTATTTTGCAAAGGCGGTTTGCATTCCTATATTTTTTGCGCCTACAATATCTCTTTCAGCCCAATCCCCTACCATTAAAGACTCTTCGGGAGTTACTTCAAGTCTTTTAAGAATTTCCATAAACGGCTCGGGCGCGGGTTTAATTTTGCCGGTGTCTTCCGAGGTTACAACCGCATCAACTATGTGGTGAAAATTTAAGTAAGCCAATCTAAGCCAAGCTTCTTTAGTAGGTGCATCTGACAATATGCCCATCTTTATTCCCATTTTAAGCAGCTTATTTAAAGTTGAATAAACGTGGGGATAAGGGGTAAGTGCGGCTTCGCGTGCCCTGCGGTAAGCAACTATTCCTGCAGAAAGTATTTTGTAATCAACCTTTTTAAGAACGCGTTGAAGAAAAATATCAAACACTTTTTGGTATTCCATCCCCTTTTCGTCGTAGATATCGTCTATAATTTTTCCGGCTTCTTCTGTGGTTAAGTTCAGTCCGGCATCGCACATTGCAGGAATTGCTCCCTCTATCGCACGGCGTTTCATATTCATAAAATCTACAAGCGTGTTGTCAAGATCGAAAATTACAGCCTTTATCATTTATTATTGTCCTTTAACTTTCAAGTATTTTTGTATTAGATAAACTGCAGCCGAATAACTTTCTGCTTTAAATCCCGAAATGTAACCTTCACATGCAGATGCGGTTATCAAGGTCTGCCTGAAATCTTCCCTTTTTGAAAGATTGGAAAGGTGTACTTCAATTTTCATTATTTTTACTTCGGCAAGTGAGTCTCTAATTGCCACGGACGTATGAGCGAATCCTCCCGGATTAATAACCAATGCATCAAATTCATTTTCCGAGTTTTGAATTACATCAACTATCTCTCCCTCGTGATTGCTTTGAAAGAAATTGAACTCCGTATCAGGAAATTCATTTCTTACTTTCTCTTCTATATCACTTAAAGTTAATTTGCCGTAGTTGGATTCGTCTCTTTTACCAAGCAGATTTAAGTTCGGACCGTTTATTATCAATATTTTCATTCGGTTTCAGCCATCATATCAATTACTTCTCTAATTTTTGGGGTTAAGTACATTTCCTCTATTCCCAATTCTTTTAACGCAGCCGCAAGTATCATTACTTTTCTCTGCTGATTGGCGAGTTTATTAATAACAATTACTTTACTTTCTTTTAATATACAGTAACCGCCTTTGAAATCGCCTTTCTCAAATCTTACCTTTGCGCCGAGCTGATGTGCGAGGTCTTTTAATTCCTGCAGCACACTTTCGAATTCTTTTTCTTTTAATTTCATACAACACTTTAAAATTGTTTTGTAAATGTAATTAAGAAATTTTTAAAAAGGAACAAAATTAAATTTTGGATTATAAATTGCACCGCGGTCCGAAATAATTACAGAGCAAAGTTAAGATTCCAGATATCTTTCTTAATTGAAACGAGAAACTAAAAAATAAGATAAATTTTTCAAATACGCGGAATGTTATAATTACAGATATCGGGAATCTTTAAAAAAGGCACAAATCAAATCAAAATTTTGAATTATAAAATAAGAAGCAATCTGCTTTCTAAATTTATGTGCTTGCTCCGGTATCCCAAAGAGGAGATTTCAGATAGACATATCCGCCGATAGAAAGTGCAGATATTTGCTTGCTCCTTTGTTCTCCGGTATTTCGGAGAAAGAAAGGATGATAATTTTAATACTTGTGAAAAATGAACCTGGTGAAGTTGGGCTTTATGGTAGAACATACATTTACTATAACGGCTATTTCTTTACTTAAAATATGAATATTAAAATTAACGTAAGCTAATTATAGTATAAAGGATATTTGATAATTATTAATTTTAAAATCCTTTTAATGTCTCATTAAAGTTATTAAGGAAAGAATCCACTTGCTTTTGTTCTACTATCAAAGGCGGGAGCAGACGGATTACATTGTTGGCGGTAAGATTTACCAATATCCCCTTTCCTCTAAGCTGCTCCGTTATTTCCGCTCCTTGCTTTTTCATCTCGATTCCAATCATCAATCCTTTGCCCCTGATTTGAGAAATAAACTCAGGATATTTAATTTTTAAATTTTCTAATTCTGAAAAGAAATAACCGCTTAATTCTTTGACTTTTTCAACCAAATTATTTGTATTCATAAAATCCAACACTGCAATTCCGGCTGCGCACGCTGCAGGATTTCCGCCGAATGTCGTACCGTGTTTGCCGTAATCGAAAACATCATTAAGTCCATCCGTTACTAAAAAAGCACCCAAGGGCAAGCCGCCGCCGATTGCCTTGGCGGCAACAATAACATCAGGCTTTATTTGGTAGTGCTGAAATGCAAAATTCTTTCCTGTCCTTCCTATTCCGGACTGTATTTCGTCAGCCACAACCAAGAAACCGAATCTTTCCCTCAGCTCAAAAAGTTTATTTACAAATTCATTGCTTACAGGCTTAACTCCACCTTCGCCTTGGATGAACTCCAAGAATACAGCGGCTGTATTTTCATTTATTTTCGATTCCTGATCGTTTATGTCGTCTAAAATTATATGACCAACATTCGGCAGCAGAGGTTCGAAACCGATTCGGTGTTTTTCCCGCGCGGTAAGACTTAAAGAGCCGTATGTTCTTCCATGAAAAGAATTAGTCAAACTAAAAATCTTTTTGTCAGGACCGTATTTCATTCTAATTAATTTTATTGTTCCTTCGATGGCTTCCGTGCCGCTGTTTGTTAAAAAGACTTTATCCATACCGGCAAACTCCAAAAGTTTTTCGGCAAACTCAGTTTGTACTTCGGTTATAAAATAATTAGAAAGGTGAGAAAAATTTTTCACTTGCAAATTTACGGCTTCAATAATTTTAGGATGAGCATAACCGAGTGCATTTACGCCTAATCCGGAGATAAAATCCAAATATTTTTTCCCATCTTTGTCAAATAAATAGACACCTTCTCCCTTTACGATTTCAATGGGAATTCTTTTATAAGTAGACAAAAACGATTTTTTTTCTCTTTTAAATAGGTCGTTATTATTCATAAAAATTCAGCCGTAAGTTAAAATGATAAATCATCCGAACACCAAATCAGAAAATACTAAAAGGTGTTAGAAGTAAAATTATTAGCAGTAAAATAAAAAACACCAACGATGAAAGGATAGAATATAATTTAATTTTAGTCAAGGTGTAAAATCCGAATGAAAGTAAAAAGATACTCCAGAGGAAAATCAAAACTTCTAATCCCAAAAGGACATAAGCTAAAGTCGGTTTAATTAAAGTAGGCAGAGGATTCACAGAAAACAAATATCTTCCGAACAAAATTATTTCTACTAAGAACAAAAAAACAAGCGCAAAAATACTTGGAATAAAAGAATAAGAAATTATTGCAAATATATCTCTTATTCGTGTTTCAATTTGGAATATTTTGTTTGAATAGAAAAAAGCAAGTGCAAATAAAAACGAAAAAGTTGCTACTTCGATAAGAATTAAAAGATAACCGCTGAAAAATCCGTTGAGTAAAAATTCGGTGTTTCCATAAGACATTTTAAGGAAAAAGGAGTCCACCATAAATTTAATTGCGGAAATAATAATTATGAGTGCTGCAAAATTTTTATGTTCGCTCCAGATAATGTTTTGAAATGCTTTCGTCGGCGATTCGATTAACAGGCGGATGTTATGCCAAAGGTTAATGTTCCAAACACGTGCACGCAGGTAGTTATTACATCCGGTACAGTTTAACCTGAAGGTTGCGTTTTCTTGTCCGCAGCTTTTACATTTTACTGTGCTTTTCATATAATTTTCATTTTTAAGTGTTAATGTGTCTATTTCTAATTCAATTTAATTCTTAGCGATAGCTGCGGTTGTTTAGTTATACTGTTTTCTTCCACTGAAAAATCGAACAACTGTGCATCAACGTAAGCGTCAATTATGTTGAGCAAATACGTAAGCCCGATATATATAGACACAAGATCGCGCTGGTCTCTGTAAAAACCCCTCAACCGTCTAAAGTTTTCATTGCCGGTTCGAATAAACAGATCCCTGTTCTCTACATATTTATTGTTATTTCTAATCCAGGCTACGGCAAGCCCTCCGAATATGCCCCAAATAATAGGGGCTTTAATATATGATTCGTTATAAATTTGTCCCCAGCCCGGTAAAACCGCACTTCTTAAAACCGCGCCTAACGGAGACTTTGTCATTACAAAAGTAGAATCGAGATTCTTGTTATTCGTTTTATCTTGTTGAGCAACAACAAAGGACTGCATCAACAAAAAAAGAAATGCGAAACTAATTATATGTTTGATTGATAATTTCAAATAGCTCAAAAATTCTTTCAAATTCGTCGTTTGAATAAAACTCAATTATAAATTGCCCCGTGCCGTCTTTTTTTCTTCTGCACATTACTTTTGTGCCGAACATTTTTCTCAATTTGTCCTCAATATCGTTCAAGTTAGTTGAAACTACGGTATTAATTTTAGTTACGTTCTTTTTTGTTTCGGTAATGTTTTCCGAAGAAAGTTTTTTGGCAAGCAGTTCAACTTTTCTTACGGATAATCCGTCTTTTAAAATTTTCCTTAATGCCAGAAGCTGAAGTTTTTCGGATGGTAAATTAATTATAGCTCTTGCGTGTCCGGCGGATATCCGATTATTAATGATACTTTGCTGAACTTCTTCGGGAAGCTTCAAAAGTCTGATTGAATTGGCAATTGTGGTTCTGTTTTTACCCACTTTATCGGCTATTTGCTCCTGTGTAAGATGGCATTCATCCATTAATCTTTTGTAAGCTTTTGCCGTTTCAATGGCGTTCAAACTTTCACGTTGAATGTTTTCAATTAACGCAAGAGCCAGCATAGCTTCGTCAGTATCAACTTTAATTATGTAAGCGGGAATATCTTTGTAGCCGATATCAATGCAGGCTTTTAATCTTCTTTCACCTGAAATAAGCTGGTAATTACCGTTTAATCTTCTTACCGTGATGGGTTGAATAAGACCGTTTTGAAGAATGGATTTTTTCAGTTCCTCCAAGGTATCCAAATCAAAACTTGTTCTCGGCTGAAAAGGATTCGGTGAAATTTTATCGGTTGGAATTTTTGCCAACTGGTTTACGCTGTTACCGTTATCCTTTTTAACTTTAGAATAATTGGGCGGCGATTCCCAATCCATATTAAGATTTTTAGGATTGATAAGCGCATCAAGTCCCCTGCCCAATCCTGTTTTAGATTTACTCATTAACTTTTACTTTGAATATTTATTTAATATTTCCGATGCCAAGGACATATAATTTTTTGAACCCGTTGAAACGGCATCATAAAGGATTACCGGTTTGCCGAAACTCGGTGCTTCAGATATTCTTACATTTCTGTGAATCATTGTTTTAAATACTTTTTCTCCAAAATATTTTTTAACTTCTTCTGCAACTTGCTTGGATAAACGAAGTCTGATATCAAACATTGTAAGCAGCACGCCTTCGATTGTCAGTTCCCTGTTGTAATGTTGTTTTACAATGTTTATCGTGTTAAGAAGCTGTCCCAATCCTTCCAGCGCAAAATATTCACATTGCACGGGAATTAAAACCGAATTTGAGGTTGAAAGAGCGTTGAGAGTAAGCAGCCCCAATGAAGGCGGGCAATCAATAATAATAAAATCATATTTATCACTTATTTTTTTTATCTTGTTGCCCAGAATCTTTTCCCTTTCGTCCATATCAACCATTTCAATTTCCGCGCCGACCAGGTTTATGTTGGAAGGCAGAAGATCCAGATGCGGCATATAAGTTCCGATTATTACGTCCTCAATATCTCTTGTGCCTATAATAACCTCATAAACGGAGGGAGAATGATCGTTTACACTAACTCCCGATGAAGTATTTGCCTGGGGGTCATTATCTATTAATAGAACTTTCTTTTCAGCGGCAGCTAAACAGGACGATAAATTTATCGCAGTTGTAGTTTTACCCACACCGCCTTTTTGATTCGCAATTGAAATGATTCTAGCCATTAAAAGTAAACTATTTCCTATATATTTTCAGAGTATAAAATCACTTAAAATTCTAATTTTAAGATTAGCTGTAAGTTAACGAAAAAGTATCAAAATTAAACTTGAATTTCTTCGCCGAAGTTCATAATTAAACAGTTCAAACCTTTTGCATCCAATTTACCCTTAAATTCATTAGGGTCGGCTTCTATTACCGGAAATGTATTGTAATGCATAGGTACGGCAATTTTCGGTTGTACAAGTTCTACGGATTTAACCGCATCATCAATTCCCATAGTATAATTATCTCCGATCGGTACAAGCATATAATCTATGGGATTCATATCGCCGATTAGTTTCATATCATAAAAAAGTCCGGTATCGCCGGTATGATAGACGGAGATTTTATCGATCGTAACGATAACTCCTGCCGGTTCTCCGGCATAATTTCCTTCCGGGGTTTGTGAGCCGTGATGAGCAATTGTAAATTTTACTCTGCCGAAATCAAAATTATGTCCTCCGCCAATGGACATATCATGAGCGTTAAAACCTTTGGATTTGCAATAGTTAGCCAATTCAAACGTACAGATAAAAGTGGAATTACATCTTTTTGCTATTTTAAATGCATCCCCGATATGGTCTCCGTGCGCGTGTGTTAGAATTATATAATCCGCGTCTACATCGTCGGATTTAACAGGCGAAGTTGGGTTATCGTCAAGAAACGGGTCTATCAAAACAGTTGTATTTTCACTGCTTGTAATCCGAAAAGCCGAATGAGAAAAATATTTTAGTTTCATTTTTACATCTCCCTAAAATTAACAAACATATTTTATGAATTTAAATTTAAATTTCAAATAAAATATTACAAACGGCTATTTTTTAGATTTTTTATATTGATAAAAAATTCCTTTCCAGCCTTTAATAGCAGGTGCCTTGAAAGCAGATTCAATTTTTCTTTTAAGTGCGTCTTTGGATAACCCTTTAGTTAACTCTCCGTTTTCCGAAACGGAAATGCCGCCTGTTTCTTCCGAAACAATCACGCTCATCACATCGGCTTGTTCGGTAATACCGATTCCGGCTCTGTGCCTCATACCGAGCGATTCCCCGTCCGCGATTGTCATTAATGATAAAGGAAGCGTACACCGCGCCGCTTCTATCACATCGCCTTTTACAATCACGGCCCCGTCGTGTAAAGGTGAATTTGGGAAGAAAATACTTGTAAGTAAATCGACGCTTAATTTACCGTTTATTATCTCTCCTGTTTCCGTAAATCCCCTTATACCCGTGGATTTAATAACGACAATCAATGCCCCGTGCTGGTGCTGGGAAAGTTGAAATGCCGCTTCCGTAATTATTGAAGCCGCATCATCGTTTTCGGATTTAACAAACATTTTAAAGAAAGGATTACGCGCCACAATAACCAGCAATCTTCTTATCTCCGGCTGGAATAAAATTAAAAATGCCAACACCCAAATGTCAGTGATAAGTTTTAGCAGCCAGCTTAACTCTCTTAAATTTAACGCTTGTGCAATTAAGGAAAGCAAAAGGACAATAACCAATCCCATAAATATTTGTGCCGCTATTGTACCTTTTAAGAATATATATACCTTGTAAAAGATGAACGCGACCAAAGCAATGTCAATTACATCGGCAAATGTTACGGTAAGGAATCCTATTTTAATAACTTCAAACATTCAATAAAAAATTAATTTAAGTTGTTCAATAATTTACAGATTTGCACGCCGTTTTCAACATTGTGTGTTCTTATAATTTTAGCGCCGTTTCTAACTGCCAGAGCTTCAACAATTGCCGAAGCCGTATCTCTTTCTCCGACCTTCAAATCCAGCGTCTTTCCTATAAACGATTTTCTTGAAGCCCCGATTAAAATGGGATAACCTATCGATTTAAAATCTTCCAATCTTTTTAATATTTCAAAGTTATCTTCCACCCTTTTACCGAAGCCGATACCGGGGTCTATAAAAAGATTGTTTATTCCAATTTTTTTAATTGCTTTCGATTTCTCATAAAGGAAATCATAAATTTCTTTAACCACATCAACATAATTCGGATTTTTCTGCATATCCTTTGGAGAACCCTGCATGTGCATCAATATATAAGTACCGTTATATTTTTTTACAATCTTTATTAGTTCCGGGTCTGTTTTAAATGCGTTTATATCATTTATTATTTTTGCTCCTTCGGATAAAGCAAGTTCGGCTACTTTACTTTTTGTAGTATCAACGGAGATCAACGCATCAGGTTTTGCTTTTAAAATTTCTTTTACAACCGGAATTACTCTTTTAACTTCCGTTTCAACATCAACGCTTTCGGAACCGGGTCTGGTAGATTCTCCGCCGATATCAATAACATCCGCACCTTTTTCAATCATATTCAAAGCGTGATTGACGGCGTCTGTAATATTTGAATATTTTCCCCCGTCGGAGAAGGAATCTTCCGTTACGTTCAAAATTCCCATAACATAAGCATTTTTAAAATTGAAAATATGTTCGCCTATTTTGTACGTTTTATCATCATATTTTTCATAATTGTTAATACAATTTAAAAGTGAGAAACCCAATTCTTCATCGCCTGCCGTAAGAATTTTTCTTGCCAAGCCAAATAGTTCACCCAATGACCCGGTAATTAATAAGTTGAATTGTTCCGATTCATCGTTGAAATTTTTATAACATATTTCACCTTCTTTCAATACTATTCTTTGTGTATCTACCGCAAGTACTTTAGGAAGCATCCTTATTTCAAGTGCCAACAGTCCGAAACGGTAAACGCCTCTGTAAATATTGTAGAGAACGCTGTAAGTATTAAAGACTTCTTTATGAGATAAATTTAATATTTGAACTATCAATTGATTCCTTTAAAAAATAAAAGGTGACAAATGCCACCCTGAACAGTTAACTTACCAAAAATTGAGTGAGCATTATTTTACTAATTATTCAATATCTTTTTAAGTTCAACAACAGCCGCAGCAATGTTATCGGCTTTAAATATTGAAGACCCCGCCACAAAAACATCACATCCCGCATCCAAAACTTCTTTAGCCGTATCCTTATTAATTCCGCCGTCAACTTCAATTAGAAAATTTGCACCCACACTTTCTCTCAACTTTACGGCATTTTCAATTTTTCTTAAAGAATTTTTTATAAACGATTGTCCGCCGAAACCCGGATTGACAGACATTATTAAAAGTAAGTCAATTTCACCTGCTATATCTTCAATAGTAGATACAGGTGTGGAAGGGTTTAATGCCACGCCTGCTTTTGCACCAATTTCTTTTATTTTGGATACCGTTCTGTGAAGATGCCTGCAAGTCTCTTGGTGCACGGTGATATAATCACTTCCGGCTTTGTAAAAATCATCGAGATAATTATCCGGGTTCTCAATCATCAAATGCACATCCAAAGGCATATCGGTAGAGCGGTTTGCTGCTTCTACTAAAATAGGGCCTATTGTTATGTTGGGTACAAAATGTCCGTCCATAACATCGCAGTGTATCCAATCCGCACCGCTCATCTCAACCATTCTTATTTGCTGCGAGAGATTGGAAAAATCCGAAGACAAAATTGAGGGTGCCAACAGTGCCATATTATTGCTCTTCTTCGTTATCTGGGTTTTTAGTTACGAAAAGATCAACTTGAGAGCCTACGCTTACTACACTGCCTTGGCTCGGGAATTGATCAATCACTGTATTGGGTAGTAAAGAACTCGAAACTCTGAACGTTACCGTACCTACCCTTAAGGAACTGTCCGCCAATATTTCAACAACTTCGGAAAGCGACTTGCCTATAAAATCCGGTAAAATAACCCTGCTTGAAAGCGTCCCTATAGTTAAAGTAACACCTACGGAATCCCCTCTTTTTAAAGGCGTACCTTCCGCGTATTGCTGGTCGAAGATCATATCTTTGGGGTTATCGGAAGGCAGATCTTCAATTTCTCCCATTTTTAGTCCCAACCTTTCAAGCGTAAATTTTGCCTCTCTTAAAGATTTCCCTTTTAAATTAGGAACGTTAACCGTTTGTTTACCGCCGCTGACGAATATGTAAATCCTTCTGCCGTCTTTAACTACCTGCCCCGGTCTGGGTTTTTGAAGAATTACCACACCGACATCATATTTTTCATTATAAATTGTATCTGCAACAACGGGTTGTAAATTTAATTTTTCTAATTCGGCTATTGCCTTATCTTGAGGCAGTCCCACAAGTTTCGGCACAATTTCTTCCGGCGAGCTTACAAACCACGGTAAAACATACTTGTTCATAGCAAAAATAATTAGCGCTAAGACAACTATAAACAGGAATAATTTTATTACAAATGATTTTCTTTTATTTTTTTTCATTAGGCAAATATATCAATTGGAATTTTCTTAAACAAACAACTTATAATAAGATGCTTACGATTTTTGTAAAATAAATAAAGATTTTTTTTGGGACTATGAAAATGCAAAAAAAACTTATATATTAAACACCGATTATTTTAGAATCTAATATAGTGTATTGACCAATCTTTTTTGAAACAAGTTGTATATTTTTACACTTGCCTTTTATAAAACAAAAAAAAGGATCATTTTATGTTTAAAGAACATCCAAAAGGTTTGTATATACTTTTCTTTACAGAGATGTGGGAAAGGTTTAGTTATTACGGAATGAGAGCAATTCTAACACTTTATATGATTACTGCAGTAACTAAAGATAACCCGGGACTGGGATGGGACAATGTGTTGGCGCTTTCGATTTACGGCTGGTATACAATGGCTGTTTACGTTATGTCTATTCCGGGAGGTATTATTGCAGATAGATGGCTCGGACAAAAGAAGACGGTTCTGTGGGGCGGAATTTTACTTGTATTCGGACATTCCATTCTTGCAATAGATGCAGTTTGGGCCTTTGCAGCCGGTTTATCCTTAATTGTTCTCGGTGTCGGCGGGTTAAAACCTAATATTTCCACAATGGTGGGCGGACTTTACAGAAAAGGTGATCCAAGAAGAGACCACGGGTTTACAATATTTTATATAGGAATAAATGTCGGCGCATTCCTCGCTTCCTTGATAGTCGGCGGAGTAGGCGAATTATACGGCTGGCATTACGGTTTCGGACTCGCGGGATTTGGTATGCTGCTCGGACTTTCAGTATTCCTTTACGGGCACAAATACTTAAAAGGCATCGGCGAATCACCCAGAAAAAGAAAAGAAACAAAGGTGGATATTAAAAAGCCTTTAACAAAAATTGAAAAAGACAGATTGATAGTACTGTTCTTATCGTTTATAATTATTATTGTTTTTTGGGGTGCTTTCGAACAAGCAGGCGGTCTGATGAACATTTACACAAATTCAAAAGTAGACAGAATATTTTTGGGTTGGCAAATACCTACATCGTGGTTTCAGTCGCTTAATCCTCTTTTTATAATAATTTTCGGTACTATTGTTGCTAATTTTTGGCTGAAGAGACAACGTTCTAATAAAGAATCATCAACTTTATTTAAAATGGCGGTAGGAACTATGATTATGGGAACCGGATTCTTAATGATGTCCGGTGCTGCCCTTCAATCGGCAAATTCGGGAAAGGCTGCAATGTACTGGCTAATCGCATCTTATCTTCTGCAAACCATCGGAGAATTGTGCGCCTCGCCAACGGCTCTTTCTTTTATAACCAAATTGGCGCCCGTTAAATACGGATCGTTAATGATGGGTTCTTATTTTGCGGCGACAGGTCTGGGTAATAAACTTGCCGGACTTTTAGGCGAATCGGCATCACACGCCGGAGAGCTGCAAGTATTTACGGGAATCTTTATTTTTACCGTAGCGTTTGGTATTCTATTGCTGATCTTCTTGAAGAAATTAAAAGCACTTACACACGGAGCCGAAGATCTTATTGAAGATTCATAAAAATATCATTTGCAGCAGAATTGGCTAAATAAATTGAAGATATTCTAATTCTTACAGATTTTTTATGTTCAAACAACATCCGAAAGGTCTATACGTATTATTCTTTACCGAACTTTGGGAACGGTTCAGTTATTACAGTATGCGTGCAATTCTTGTGCTGTTCATTATTTCAAGTGTTGAAAGCGGAGGATTGGGCTGGTCAAACACCGAAGCTTTGGCATTATACGGCTGGTATACAATGGCCGTCTATTTGATGTCAATCCCCGGGGGAATATTAGCCGACAAATATTTAGGGCAAAAGAAAACCGTTTTGATTGGGGGAATTATTCTGGTATTGGGACACACCGTTTTAGCCTTCCAAGGTCTTCATTTCTTTTATGCCGGGTTAACCTTAATTGTAATAGGTGTAGGATGTCTAAAACCCAATATTTCAACTATGGTGGGAGGACTTTACAAAAAAGGCGACCCTATGAGAGATAAGGGTTTTATGATTTTTTATATAGGTATTAACATTGGTGCTTTTTTAGCAGGCATCACCGTAGCATTGGTCGCTAAGATTTACGGGTGGCATTACGGATTCGGTTTGGCAGGTCTGGGTATGATAATTGGAATGACGGTTTATCTAAGCGGACAGAAGTACATCAAGTCGGTTGGCAATCCTCCGGATACAAAATACGATAAAAATAAAATTAAAATAAAATCACAGCCTCTTACCAAAATTGAAAAAGACAGAATTGTTGTTCTCCTTTTATCATTTTTAATTGTTATCGTATTTTGGGGAGCTTATGAACAGGCAGGCGGTTTGATGAATTTATATGCTCACTCGTTAACAAACAGAAATATATTTGGCTTTGAGATACCGGCGGCGGCTTTCCAATCGCTTGCTGCATTTTATATTATTGTGTTCGGTACCGCCGTAGCCAACTTTTGGTTAAAAAGAAGAAAAAAAGGTAAAGAAGACTCGTCGATTTACAAAATGGCGATCGGTAATATAATTTTGGGATTAGGTTTTGTTTTGATGGTAGGTGCTTCCCTTCAGACAAATGTTTCATCTTCAGGCGAAGTTTTGGCAAAATCAAGTATGTTCTGGTTATTCGGTGCATATTTTCTTCACACAATAGGCGAACTTTCTTCTTCGCCCGTTGCTCTTTCATTTATTACAAAATTAGCCCCGGCAAAATATGCTTCTTTAATGATGGGTATCTATTTTGCGATGACGGGTTTGGGTAACAAACTTGCCGGATTACTTGGTGAAGCGGCACAAAGTTTCGGCGATACACAAATATTCGGCGGCATTGCGGGTTTCTCAATTCTCTTCGGATTAATACTCTTACTCTTCCTTAAAAAGCTTAAAGCTCTTACCCACGGTGCCGAAGATTTGAACACTTCGGAAGCTGCACACTAAATGTAATTTTTTTTATTGGCATTTTTTCTTAATCACTTGGGAGTAATCCCCCCTTTCTATTGAGAATCAAATCGCAGTTCTCTGTAATTTGAACTGAGAAAGATTCCCGATATCTTAAAGATATCCGGAATCTGTGATGTCAGCCGTACTTCTCGGAAAACGAGAACCCACAACTGCGACAGCAGTTGAATTTTGAATTGTTAAATTTGCCGGATGTTTTAACACTTCATTTATTTTTAAAAATTATGGGTAATTATTTTTTATTTATCCCTTCCTTTTTTGTATTTTGCATTTTTATATACTTATACTTTTTGACTTATCATCTAAACTTATGAGGTTGTTGTATGTTCAAATCACATCCCAAAGGATTATACATCCTTTTCTTCACAGAAATGTGGGAAAGATTCAGCTACTACGGTATGCGTGCTATTCTTTCTCTTTACATGATAAACGCATTACTATTTGATAAAGCTTTTACTTCATCAATTTACGGTTACTACACAGGATTGGTTTATCTAACACCTTTAGCCGGCGGTTACATAGCCGATAAATTCTGGGGTAACAGACGCTCGATTATTGTTGGCGGAATTATAATAGCTTTAGGACAGTTTGCGTTGGCTGCAAGCGGTTATTATTATACTCCTTCGGTAGATGCTGCAACTGTTTCTTCTTTTTCATTTAATATGCAGCAAATATTGTTTCTTACAGGCCTTACGTTATTGATAGTAGGTAACGGATTCTTCAAACCGAATATTTCCACTATGGTAGGCACACTGTATCCGGCGGATTCAATTAAGATGAGAGATTCTGCGTTTACTATCTTTTATATGGGTATAAATCTCGGCGCTTTACTCGCTCCGTTCATTGCAGGTGGTTTGGGCGATACAGGTAACCCCGCAGATTTTACATACGGATTTTTATCGGCCGGAATTGGAATGGTTCTGGGACTCTTAGTCTTTATTTGGAAAAAATCCAAATATCTGGTTACACCCGAAGGTGAGCCTATAGGACTGGTGCCTAAGAGGAAACTTGAAACCGGGGTACGGGAAAAACCGAAAGAACCTCTGACAAAAGAAGAAAAACAAAGAATTGCCGTAATTTTTATCCTCGCTTTCTTCGTGATATTCTTCTGGGCTGCTTTTGAACAGGCAGGTGTTTCCTTAACATTTTTTGCTGAAGAACAAACAGACAGGGTTATCGGCTGGTTAAACAATTATGTAATACCTACGAGTTTCTTCCAATCTATAAATCCGATAGCAATAATTGTTTTTGCTCCGGTTTTCGCGTGGATTTGGACTAAATTGGGGAATAACAACAAAGAGCCTAATACACCTATGAAAATGGCATTGGGCTTATTCTTACTTTCACTCGGTTTTATTGTTTTGGTTATAGGCTCTAAAATTGCCGATACAGGAGCTAAAGTTAGCCCCTTTTGGCTAATCGCAGCTTATACCTTGCATACTTTCGGCGAGCTATCGCTTTCGCCAATCGGACTTTCTATGGTGACCAAGCTATCGCCCGCGCGTTTTGCATCTCTGCTTATGGGGGTTTGGTTCTTAGCCAATGCAGCGGCAAACTGGTTAGCCGGTATGTTGAGCACATTTTATCCTGAACCGGGTTATACAACCTCAATTTTAGGATTTGTTATCAGCGATCTTTCGTCGTTCTTTACAATATTTGTAATTATGGCGCTTATTGCTTCGGCAATATTATTCTTGCTAAACAAATTCTTAATAAAAATGATGCACGGCGTAACATAAATGTTAAATATTTAATTAATCCATATCCCCCACTTTATCTCGAATAATTTGGGGGATTTATTTTTTAAGCGGATGTATAAAAATTATTTTTTCTTAAATAGAGAAATTGTCGAATTGAATAAATTGCTGAACGGTTTCAGCATCACTTCTGTTTTTTCCCAATACAAAAACCTGTTGACTATAAACTGCACAAAGAATGAAAAAAAAATATTTATAGAAATTTCAACAAATCCGGGTGATCCGTATCTGCACCTGAGAGAAAGTTTTAATAGAGCTAAAAAAAATACGGTTGATGTTTTTGGCGAAATCCCCAAATCAACAATTCTTTCTTTTGAAATTGCCGAAAGCGACAGGATAATAAAAATTCAAACGGATAAATACATTCTTTATTTTACCATACGCGGCAAATATACAAACGTTTATTTGTTTTATGATAATCTTATTCAAACTTTTAAAAAATCGGACGAAGAAATAATCTCTTCATTTGAAGAAGAAGTCAACCGAACAAAATTTATTTCTTCCTTCCGTTCTCTTGATTTTATTGAAGCTTATAACGGAAAAGAGATTCAAACTATTAGAAAAGATCACCCTACTATAAGCAAGGATATTATTTTGGAATACAAAGCCGTGAGTAAAAAAGATGAAGATATTTTGAATGCCGGTCTTTTAATTCGTGTTGTTTCGGATATACAAAACCGAAAGCTCGCTTGTTTTTTAGACGCTAAAAATTTTCAAGTAAGACTGGCTGTTGACACCTTCAAATCGTTCCCGGGTACGGTAATAAAAACTTTTCCTGATTACCGGCAAGCGTTGGACTATTTATTTTCAAAGAAGAGATACCTGAATGAGCAATCAAAAAACTTTAAAGTAATTGATAAATATCTGTCAAAAGAATTGGAATTTATTTCTTCGAAATTAAATAATCTTAAAGCTGTGCTTGACCGAGGCGAACAATCTGAAAAATACAGAAAAATTGCCGACCTTCTTCTTAGTAATATTCACCGACTTAAAAGAGGAATGCATGAGATAAGCTTGAAAGATTTTACAGGCGATGAAATTATTAACATCAAACTCGACCCGAAAATTTCCTGCAAAAAGAATATAGATAATTATTACAATAAAGCCCGCGGTGAAAAAATTAAATTTGAAAAAGCCGAAAAAGATTTTGATTCCGCAAATAAAAGATTATTATTTTTACGGGAAATTGAAAAGAAATTTAATTCCGATAGTAAGCTTAGTGTGACGGAAGATATACTAAAAGAACTTAATTTAAAAAAAGATAAAAAGAAAAACGTGAAAGAAACAATGACATCTAAATTCCGGACCTATTTAATTGACGATAAGTATTATGTATATGTCGGTAAAGACGGCAAGAGCAACGATATGCTCACGACAAAATTTGCAAAGCAAAACGATATTTGGTTTCACGTAAGAGGACTCCCCGGCTCGCATGTTGTTTTAAGAATTACCGATACAAAATCAAAGCCGCCTAAATCAATAATTAAAATTGCCGCTACGGTTGCAGCCTACCACAGTAAAGCTAAAACAGCAGGACTTGTTCCGGTCTCCTACGCACAAAAAAAATACGTAGTTAAAAAGAAAGGAATGGCTCCCGGTAAGGTTTTTATGTTAAAAGAAGAAACCGTTTTGGTAAGACCGGAAATACCAAAAAACTGTGTTTTTGTTTCTTCCTCTTAACCTTTTTTTAAATCATATCGACGAGTACGTTGTTTGGAGTTCAAGCAGACATCCGTTCTTTTTTAATTTGAGGAAAAGGTTTTTTTCCGGTCAAGCCGGGTGGCGAAATGATATTGGAAGAAGTTCAGCGGTTTAAAATAAAAATTGCTGAGAAAAAATTGCCCTCCTGAACTCTCAAGATATTTTATTTTTCCCAGCAATATTAAGTGCTATATGGATCAACACTTCTAATTATGCAATTCCTATGCCAGCTATTATTGTTTGTATTTCCACTTAAAATGTAATATTAAAATTAAATATTGTCTATTAATGAACTTTGAGACCAATTTGAGACAATGTCTACGGTAAATTTATTGGGAGAGATTGTCTTTAACTTCTATCCATTTAGTGTGACAAAGTTTCAAACTCCGTTCAAGATTTTCTTTTCTCACAAGAAGGGAAATTCGATAAGATGTGGTAGAGATTCCGAAAATATTTATGCTGTTTACTCTGAGTAAGTTAATCGTGTCTAACAGAAGCGAATTTTCTTTATTAAGTCCCTCTCCGATTAATGAAAGAGTTGAATAATCTTTTTCAAATTTTAATTCATCATTAAAAATTTCTTTTAATTTATTTTCTATTTTCTTCCAGTTGTACAGATCTTTTGGAGAAATTAGGAATGAACTTCTCAAGTTTTTATTTTTTTCTAAATACGAATAATTTAATTCCTTAATTTGTATTTGTTCCCCTTCCAAATACTCCAACAAATTGTTAAAAGAATTTTCTTCCGGAGAGTTAAAATGAACTTTAATAATATTATTTTCGTAAACAACCGCGAAAACACCTTTTGATATTCCGGGCGGGAAATTCCTTATAATTGTTTCATTACCGGGCTTGAAGGAGCTGCGGGCATAAATTGCAATGTTTTTTTCTTTTGCAAACTGCACTGCCTGGGAATTTAATACCGTTGCGCCGTTGCTGCTCATTTCCTGCATATGCTGATAAGAAACTTCCGGCAGGTGTTTTGCTTTGCCCACAACTGCAGGGTCTGCCGTGTAAACGCCGTCTATGTCAGAATATATCTCGCACTTTTCTGCATTTAATGCCGCTGCTAAAGCTACAGCCGTGGTATCAGAACCTCCTCTTCCCAAGGTAGTTATGTCTCTTTTATAACTTACGCCCTGAAATCCGCCGACAACAACCACCTTTCCTTTTGCAAGTTCGTCTTGGACCCGGAACGGTCTAACTTCAATTATCCTGGCATTATTGTGTCTGTCGTCCGTAATTATCCCGCACTGCGAGCCGGTAAGAGAAATCGAATCCACACCCAATTCGCTTAAAGCCATGCAAAGCAGGGACATTGTGATCCTTTCGCCGGTACTTAAAAGCATATCCATTTCACGTCTTGGCGGACTGTCAGAAATCTCTTTTGCCATTCCGATAATTTGATTGGTCGTCTTTCCCATCGCCGAAACTACTACTGCAACACCGGTTTCTTTATCAGCAACTGCCGAAATTTTTTCGGCTATCTTTTTTATTTTGCTAATATCGGAAAGACTGCTTCCGCCGTATTTTTGAACGATGATCTTCATTTATAATATATATAATTGATAATTATGTTTTCAAGTAATAAATAATGGCGTAATTTTTTAGGAAGAATGATTGAATGGATGAATGGTTGAATGTTCATTCTAAATAGTCTATAGTTTAATAAATAGTAAATAATAATTTTATTCATAGTCTTTATTCCATTTCTCATTGTTGCTCTTATTTAGCAATGATTTATTGAGATTTATTAATTTATTTTTCAATGAATAACGGAGTGCATCATATTTATCAAACCACTCTTTTTCAATATCTTCTGAATTTAATAAACCAAAAATTTGACTATAGTTTTCACCCAATGAAGATAAAGCAATACTGTTGAATTGAATATTCTCTTTCAAATGTCTTCTGCAGTAACCTTCAGCTATATTAGAATGCACTGAAGAAATTGAATCTTCGATTTGAGCATTCAATTTGCAGGAGATAGTTTTTGTTGTTTTTAATTTCTTTTTAACAATAGCAAAAAGTTCGATAGCTTCTTTCCATACAACAAGCTTTCTGTATCCACGATTTATATTTTTGTTTCTATTTAATATAACTTCATCAATCATTTCCATTCATCCATGCAATCATTCAATCATTCAATCATTCTTGAATGTAATTCACAAATTTCAGAATAAATTATTCATTTATTTTTTTAATATCCTCAAACTATCCATCAGCTGAGTCTTGCTTTTTGTCTTTTCGTCAACGGTCTTAATTTTTTTAGCCGGAACACCTGCCATAACCGAATTGGGTTCTACATTGTCAATAACAATGGAACCTGCGGCAATAACGGAACCTTCGCACACTTTTACACCTTCAAGTATTACGGCATTAGCGCCGATTAAAACATTATCTTCAATAATAACGGGTTCCGCGCTCGGGGGTTCTATTACACCTGCTAAAACGGTACCGGCTCCAATGTGACAATGATCCCCCACTATAGCTCTTCCGCCGACCACAACATTCATATCTATCATTGTATTTTTACCGATAACAGCGCCGATATTTAAAACGGCACCCATCATTATAACGCAGTTGTCACCTATCTCAACCAAATCACGGATAAATACACCGGGTTCTATTCTTGCGTTGTATTTTGTCAGGTCCGCAAGAGGTATGGCGGAATTTCTTCTGTCGTTTTCAATTCTGTATTTGTTAATTTTTTCTTTGTTGGAGGAATATAACTTTTTAAAATTATCGTATTCGCAAAATAATATACCGGAAATTTCATTTCCGTAAAAATCGCAATTGGAAAAATCAATTTCTTTTAAATTACCGTTTAGATAAACTTTTACGGGAGTACTTTTCCGGGAATCGGATATGTATTTAATTATTTCAAAGGAATCCATTTGAATCTCATTTATTTTTAAAAAATTAGCCGTTTACTACATCGGAGAAAGAATAAAAACCGTTTTGTTTGTTTATTATAAACAGAGCACTTTTAAAAATTCCTTCGGCAAAAGTACGCCTGGAAGTAGCCGAATGAGTAAGTGTAATTACTTCACCCAAACCACCGAATTTAACCGTATGTTCGCCGAAAACATTTCCTAATCTCAATGAGGAAATATTTATGTTCTCTTTTTTAAGTGCATTTTTCAACATTTCAGCAGTGCCCGAAGGCTTGTCTTTTTTAAATCTATGGTGAGTTTCGGTTATTTCAACATCCCAACTCTCTAATTTTTCTTCCGCATTTTTTATTAGATTAAGCATTACCTGAATACCGTATGAAAAATTATTGCTCTGCACCACAGGTATTTTCTTACTCAGCTGCTTTAACTTTTGCAAGTGCTGGTCGCTTAGTCCCGTAGTTGCTACAATCAAAGGAACGCCGAATTTTTCGGCAACTTCCAAATTTTCATCAAAGCAGACGGCAAGAGAACAATCTATTAAAAATGAAGGACTGCCTTCGTTAATTTCTTCTTTATCGTCTCTTCCGTAAACCAATTTATAGCCGTTTTCTTGAAAGACACCAACAACTTCACCGCCCAATCTGCCCGAAAATCCGAAGACACCGTAATTATTATTTTTTGTGCGAGATTCGTTCATTATTATTTCATCTTTTCCATTGAATTATCCAATAAAATTTGATGTTCGCCTGAAATCGGCTTGAGCGGCAGTCTTAGTATATTTTCGCAGAAACCCAATTTATGCATAACATATTTAATGGGAGCAGGGTTCGTCTCCACAAAAATATCATTCATCATTTTTAGATATTTATTGTGATATTCCGCCGCTTTATTGAAATCATTATTTAATGCATTGTCGGTTATCTTCTTCATCTGAGAGGGATAAGCGTTTGAAAAAACGGAAATTACGCCTTTTGCTCCAAGTGACATAATAGGTAAAACCTGATCGTCATTTCCCGAATAGACCGATAAAGTATCCGGTTTTATGGCACAGAGACGTGCAATTTGGGATATGCTTCCGCTTGCTTCTTTTACCGCAATTACGCTGGGATTTTTTAAGTGGATCTTCACCGCTGTTTCCGGCAAAACGTTCATTCCCGTTCTTGAAGGAACGTTATAAAGGATTATAGGAATCTTAGTTTGTTCAGCTATAAAAGAATAGTAATCCACTAAAGAATCTTGTGTGCCTTTATTATAATAAGGATTAACAATCAGCAAAGCATCGGGATTAAACTCTTCCGATTGTTTATTTAGTTCAACAACTTTTTTGGGGTCGTTACCCCCTGTCCCGATGATTATTTTACACCTTCCGGAGACTTCCTCTGCTACTGTTTTTATAATCTTGTGTCTTTCCTTATCCGAAATTACCGGAGCTTCACCTGTCGTACCCAGAATAACAACCGCGTCTGTCTTATTTTCTACCTGGAAACGTGTTATTTTTTTGAGGGATTCGTAATCAACTTCCTCGTTTTTTAAAAACGGAGTAATTATAGCCGTGCCTACACCTGAAAACATATTTCTGCTCTTTTGATATTATTTAAAATTTATAATATGAATATATAAATTTTTAGGATGAGGATTAAATTAAAAAAAAAGTAATATTAAATAGCTATGATTTTTTTTAAAAACAAATGTATATTTGTATAATTAAAAAAAATAATTTTACTTTTTAATTTTTACTTTCTAACTGCACCCGTAGCTCAATTGGATAGAGCGTTTGACTACGGATCAAAAGGTTGAGGGTTCGAATCCTTCCGGGTGTACCAAGCATTCTTTATGTCACATCTTATAATAATCAAGAAATACAATTTTAGTTGTG
>CAZAOG010000035.1:0-22407 GCA_964486645.1 uncultured Ignavibacteriaceae bacterium
CGGGGTGTAGCGCAGCCCGGTTAGCGCGCGTCGTTCGGGACGACGAGGTCGTAGGTTCGAATCCTATCACCCCGACAAAACTTAGTTTATATTAAAATATTAATTTTAACAAAATATTATGGCAAAAAATCATTCGTTCGACATAGTATCCGAAATAGATTTCCAAGAGGTTGATAACGCTGTAAATCAAGCTCAAAAGGAAATTTCTCAAAGATACGACTTGAAAAATTCCCATACCGATTTGAAGTTAAATAGAAAGGACAAAATTCTTTCTATTCACACTAAAGATGATTATTCGTTAAAAGCAAGTATTGATATACTTGAAACTAAACTTATAAGAAGGGGTATTTCACCAAAGGCTTTGGATTTTAATGAACCCGAAAGTGCTTCAGGCGGAACTGTAAAGCAAATTATAAATCTGCGTTCCGGTATTTCTAAAGAAAATGCTAAGAAAATAACAAAGCTCATTAAAGATTCTAAATTAAAAGTCAACGCACAAATTCAGGATGAACAAGTGCGTGTACAAGGATCAAAAATTGACGACCTTCAATCCGTTATAAAGCTTGTGAAAGAAGCAGACTTAGAATTCCCTACACAGTTTACAAATATGAAATAATAAAAATTATTTAAATCCAATTTTTAAATCATTAATCCATTATCATCCTTAAAAAAGAAGAACTGTCTTCTTCGTCATCAGAATTTACTTCATCTTTTTGTTTTTTCTTTTCCGCTTTGTCCTTTGCCCAATTATAACGAGACGATTCAAATTTAAATCCGCTTGCCGGCGGCTCGGTTTCTTCTTTATCCTCCAACGTAGCTTTTGGTTTATTTACTCTCATTATTGTAGGAACATCCAAATCGTCTTGATCAACTTCCTGCGTATTAAGAAAATTAAAACCACCTCTAAAAATTTCTTTATCTTTATCTTCGGTTTTCTTAAATGCAGGTTTCGTTCTTGCAGAATTAAATCCGGTTGCAATAACCGTGTAAGAGACATAATCGTTCATATCATCTTTTCTTACACAACCGAAGATAACATTTGCTTCTTCACCGGCAGCCTCAAATATTACGTTATTGCCTTCGTTAATTTCGTGCATCGTCAGATTATTTGAACCTGTAACATTTAGCAGAATACTTTTTGCACCTTTTATGTTCAAGCCTTCCAGCAGCGGACTTGAAATAGCTTTTTGCGCAGCTTCAATAGCTCTGTTTTCACCGCTTGCAATTCCGCATCCCATTAAAGCTTCACCGCTTTGATTCATTACGGATCTTACATCGGCAAAGTCAACATTTATTCTTCCTTCAACGGTAATTATATCAGCGATTCCTCGGGTTGCTTCGTAAAGTACTTCGTTGGGCTTATCAAATGCGTCAAAGGCATTTATATTTGCGTCAAGTATATTTAACAGTCTTTCGTTAGGTATAACTATTAAACTGTCCACATATTGTCGAAATTCCTGAATACCTTGTTCTGCATTATTCATTCTTTTTTTACCTTCCCACTTGAAAGGTTTTGTAACTATGCCGACAACTAATGCACCCGTAGACTGAGCGATGGATGCAATTACCGGAGCTCCGCCGGTTCCGGTTCCCCCGCCCATACCTGCGGTAATAAAAACCATATCACTTCCGGCTAAAACCTCAGCAATTTTTTCACGGTCTTCTTCAACTGATTTTCGGCCGACATTAGGATCCGCTCCGGCGCCAAGTCCCCTTGTAATATTAGTACCAACTTGGATTTTATGTGTAGCACTGCTATTGTTTAAAACCTGTACGTCAGTATTTACTGCAATATATTCCACGCCGGTTAATCCCCTGTTTATCATGCTTTCAATAGCGTTACATCCGCCGCCGCCAACACCTACTACTTTTAGAATGGCTGACATGTGCGTGCTTCTGTCTATTGTTGCAAATTTTGACATGATTTTACCTCATTATTATTGTTATTTAAAATTTAATTTATAATTCATCAAAAAATTGTTTTACTCTATTTACATAAAATGAAATCGCTTTCATTCCTTTTTTACGTTTTGATTTAATCAAACCTTGATATTCACTTGATTTACCGCCGGGTATTCCCCTTATTAGCCCTGCTACCGTTGCAAATTCCGGACTTTCAATTTCATTTGATAAACCGGCTCCTAAATCCTGCGGAACACCTATTCTTACAGGCAATCCCAAAACTTCCGAAGCCAATTCCGTACATCCTTTTAATAACGAACCTCCGCCCGTTAAAACAACCCCTGCTTTTATCTTCTGTTTATAACCCACGTTGCGCATTTCGTTATCTATCAAAGTGAAAAGTTCTCTCATTCTAAGACTAATAATTTGCGTCAAGAGTGTGATCGGTATTTTTGTGTTGCCCCTTGCACCTACGCCTTGTATTAAAATATCTTCATCTTTAATAATTGCGTTTTCGGTTGCATAACCGAAATCCTTTTTTAGCATTTCGGCTTGGCTGGAAACTACGCCCAGTGATTCTCTGATATCATTAGTTACTTGGTTACCGGCTATTCCGATTACTTTTGTATGCTTGATAGCTTTGTTGTGAAATATTGCTATATCGGTTGTACCGCCCCCTATGTCTATTAAAGCCGTACCAAGGTCTTTTTCGTTTTCTTCCAATACAGATGAACTTGAAGCAATGGGTTGTAAAATATAATTTTGTACTTCCAGCCCTGCTCTTTCAACGGATTTTTTTATGTTCATAATTGCGGGAACCGAAGCCAATACAATGTGATTGGTTGCTTCTAAACGGGAACCTGACATTCCTATAGGATTTTCAATTCCACCCTGATGATCAATTGAAAATTCTTCGGGAATTATGTGCAGTATCTGTCTGTCGGACGGAATACGTATCGTTCTAACATCAGCAACCAATCTTTCCAAATCTTCTTTTGTTATTTCTTTGTCTTCGTTGCTTATGGTAACATAATTTCTGTGACGCATACTTGTGATGTGTTCGCCGGCTACCCCGACATTTACAACATCAATATTAACTCCAGCCCTGTTAGAAGCGATGGCTACAGCCTCTTTAATTGCTTCCGCAGTTTTACCGATGTTTGCAACCAATCCTTTGTTTAAGCCTTCCGACGGCGCCACGCCGAAGCCTAAAATATCCAGAATTCCGCTTTCAAGTTCTTCGGCTATAACGGCACAAACCTTTGTGGTACCGAGGTCTAAACCTGCAATAATTTTATTCTTTTTCATTTTTGATAACCTATTTTATCCGATTTACCCACGTAAATATCGTTGGCAAATCTTAAATCTATGTAACTACTATTATTAACCAACATTTCTCCTTTTAATAAACCCGGCCAAATCATTTCCAAATAAACAATTTTTCTGGCCGTAGCTCCCCTGCCGAATATTACCGGTTGTTTTATTCCGGAGAATGTTAAAATTATATCTCCGCCGTTTCTTAAATTTATTTCGGAAAGACTTAACAGCATTTTCCTGTCCGTGTATCTGATTGCATCTATAATTCTTACGGCATCATAAAGTTCATTGGATTTTATTGTTGTAAAAGGTTTTACTTCTCCTAAATTTTTAGGGTTACTTATTATCGGTATCGAAGAAAATCTTGAATTGGATAAAATCGGCAGCACTTCCATCTGATCCGTTAAAAATAACGGTTCGCCTTTACTAAGTAATATTGCCGTAATTTTTTTCTCTTTTATTCTAACCTGTGCTTTTTCTTCACCGATAAATTCAACATCAGCGTTTTCTACGTATGGATGTTTTAATACTCTATCTTTTAAAATTGATAGATTGAATGTGTAATTTGATTTCGTCCCCTTCTTATGAATAAAATTTTTGTATTCAATAGAAGACATCAACTTGTTTCCTGATATATCAATCAATTTAATATTGCCTCCTGATTTTTTTTGCGGATTAAATAGAATAAGCAAAATGATTGCCGTAAATAATAAACCGAAAAGAATAACCGAAAATATTGTTTTTTTATTTTCATACATCTAATTTTTACTGTTAAGGATTTCAACAAACTTGTTCCCGTATTTCCATATATCACCGGCGCCCATTGTAACAATTATATCGCCGTCCTTTTTTATTTTATTCAAAAGATCAGGCACATCATTTTTGTCTTGAACGTACATCACATTAGTATGTCCGAGTTTCTTTAGTGCGTCGGAAATCAATTTGCCCGTAACTCCGTTAATGGGTTTTTCTCTTGCAGGATACACGTCGGTACAAATAAACAAATCGGTATCCATAAAAGATTTAGCAAATTCATTATAAAAATCTCTGGTTCTTGAATATAAATGAGGCTGAAAAACTACTACCAATCTGTTCTTCCATCCTTCTCTTATGCCCGACAGGGTTGCACTTGTTTCGGTAGGATGATGTGCGTAATCATCAACAACAAGAACTTCATCGTTATATTTAACTTCAAACCTTCTGTAAACACCGGAGAATTTTTCCAGTGCTTCTTTAATCACATTAAATTCAACACCCAATTCCAAACCGATGCAAACGGCAACAAGGGAATTTTTAATGTTATGTTTTCCAGGTATTCTCAAGTGAATTTTTCCCAATTCATTTCCGTGATAAATTGCGGTATAAGAACTGTTAAAAGTTTTATGACTTATATCAACGGCTCTTAAATCCGCTTCTTCGGATAAACCGTAGGTAATAATTTTTTTATTTATTAAGTGTTTTATATTTTTTAATTCGTCTTCATCAATGCATAAAGTAACGAAGCCGTAAAAGGGAACTTTATTTGCAAATTCCACAAAGGCGCATTTTATATCATCAAGGTCTTTGTATGTATCCAAGTGCTCGCTTTCCAAAGTAGTTATTGCAGCTACGGTAGGTGTTAGTTTTAAGAATGTTCTGTCAAATTCATCGGCTTCAACAACAATAAATTCTCCCTGTCCCAATCGAGCGTTAGTTCCGCCCAATCCGCTTAGTTTTCCTCCGACAATAATTGTGGGATCAATTCCGCCTTCGGTCAAAGTAAGTCCGACCATAGAAGTAGTAGTTGTCTTCCCGTGTGTGCCCGCAATACCGATTCCGTATTTCATCCTCATGCATTCGGCAAGCATTTCCGCTCTTTTAATTATCGGGATATTTCTTTCCGAAGCCGCTTGAACTTCCGGGTTGTCAACGGTAACGGCGGATGAATAAACAAGCACATCCGCATCCTTCACGTTTTCCGGAGAATGCCCTTTGTAAATAGTCATTCCCATATCGCTTAGTCTTTGTGTTATTTCCGTTAAATTCTTATCCGAACCGGAAATTTCAAAACCTTGGCTGAATAATATTTCCGCAATACCGCTCATTCCTATTCCGCCGATTCCTACAAAGTGAACTTTTTTAATATTTTTAAACATTACTTTTTGTCAATTTCCTTTTTCAAATTTTGAAAGCTTTCCAATAAAATCATTGAGTTTTCATAGTCGTGAGGTCTTAAAATCAACGGTCTTTTTCTGCCTTTAATTTTTATAATTATAAACTTGAAAGCTTCTTTTCTTTTATTGTCTTTTGAATTTGTAATTTTAATCGAACTGATTTGATCGACATCAAACTTTTTTGATTTAAATCTATCAATAAATGAGATCTCGTTTTCGTCAACTTCTAAATGACGGTTTTTAAATATGTTATAAAGCAGACTAATAACCGCAATCAGTACTATTATTGCAAAAAAATGTATTATAGGGTCTTTGGTTATAACCATAAAAGACCCTTCGATAAATTCACCGCGAATTACCACGTACAATACGAAAGCAATAAAATAAATAATTGTGGATTGGTAATAGAAAGCCACGTTATATTTAAACGATTTTTTATTTGTGTTTTCCGTACTCATACTTCTTCCGCTAATTTTATTGCACTTTCCGCTACAATTGCCGCTGCTTCCGGTTTTGCCATTTGCAGCGCTTTTTTTCTTAATTCATCCAATTTATCTTCATCAAAAATCGTCGAGTCGATAACCGGCCAAAAATCATTTTTCAATTTTGAGTCTTCAATTAGCAGAACAGTGCCGGAGTCGAATAAATTTTTTGCATTTAAGTACTGATGGTTTTCGGCAACGTTTGGCGAAGGAACTAAAATTGCAGGAAGACCTAAATTCAATATTTCCGCTATTGTAATTCCGCCTGCTCTTGAAAGAACCATATCGCAAGCAGAATAAGCCGAATTCATATCCTCGATAAATGACAAAGTTTTTATTGAATCGGATGAATAATTTTTATATTCATTTATATAGTATTTGCCTGTCTGCCAGATAAGTTGAATTTTCTTTTCATTGAAATTATTTAAATTATCCGCTACGGCTTTATTGATTGAAGCCGCGCCCAGACTTCCGCCTAAAACCAAAAGCGTCTTTTTGTCCGGAGATAGGTTAAAACTTTTAAGAGCTTCGTCCCTATCAATTTTTTTCAAGTTTTGTCTAACGGGATTTCCGGTGAATTTTAATTTCTCCTTTTGCTTGAAATATTTTTTTGAATCTTCAAAACTCAAATGGATTTCGCCTGCGTATTTTTCAAGTAAGCGGGTAGTTACGCCCGGATAAACATTTTGTTCGAGTAATATAATTTTTGCACCCATTACATCCGCCCCGAAAATAGCCGGACCGGAGACGTAACCGCCCGATCCAATTGCAACTTTCGGTTTAAATTTCATATTTATAAATATCGATTGAATAAGTGACATAAGTAATTTTATGGGGAACAATATATTTTTAAGCGTAAATTTTCTGCTGAATCCGCTTATCCAAATCGACTTAAAGTTAAAACCAAGTTTAGGAACCACTTGTCCTTCTATTTTAGATTTAGTACCGACAAACATAATTTCCGCTTCGGGTTTTATTGACAATATTTTTTGAGCCACCGCCACTGCAGGGAACAAATGACCGCCCGTTCCGCCGCCTGCAAATAAAAAACGATATTTATTAGAGTCTTTATTCAAAATTTTATCTCATCTATTCCGTTACAGTATCTTGTAATTTATAATTTTCTTTTTCCGCTATGGAATTCGAAACCGCAATATTCACTAAAATTCCGACCGAGATGGACATAAGTATCATTGATGTACCGCCGTAACTTATAAACGGCAGCGGTAAACCCGTCGTCGGCAGTAAGCCGATGGCAACAGACGCATTAACAAATGCGTAAGTCAAAATTGAAAATGAAATCCCGAACGCAAGCATTTGTCCGAATTTATCCTTCGCTTTTTTGGCAACATAAATACCTGCAATAAACAGGAGCAAAAACACCAAGAGAACAATTACGGCACCTATGAAGCCCATTTCTTCGCCTAAAATTGCAAAGATAAAATCACCGTAGGATTCGGGAAGAAATAAATTACTTTGCATACTGTGACCAATACCTACGCCTGTTAAACCTCCGCTGCCCAATCCGTACAAAGCCTGCTTAACCTGAAAATTAATATCGCCGCCTGTCTGCAGCGAACTGATAAAAGAAATTATTCTTACACGCGAGTGTGAAAACAACAATGCTATGCTTCCGGCACTTATCAACGTTAAAAACGAAGTAGAAACTATATGGCTTAATTTTGCTCCGCCTACAAAAAGTATTACGAGCGAAATGAATATTAAAAGTATTCCGTTGCTTATATTGGGTTCGAGCAAAATTAACACCGAGACAAGAATAACCCAAAAGAATAAACGGGAAAAACCCTCTCGGAAAATTTTAATTGTTTCTCCCTTTTCCTCAATAAGATTGGCCAAATGTACTATAAGCGCAAGCTTGGCTATCTCCGCCGGTTGAAACGTCGAACCGAAAATACTAATCCACCTGTCAGCACCTTTAACGCTGTTACCGAACAAAAGTATGAATACAAGAAAAATTACTACGAGGATTAGTCCCTGTTTACTGTATTCTTTATATATTTCATAAGGTATAAATGAAAAAACAATTAAAGCCGCCAAGCCTATTATCACTTTGTAGAAGTGAGAATTAAAAAGATAAAATACATTTGAGAATTTATGAATACTGTAAGTTCCGCTCGCTGTCATTACCATAACCAGTCCAAGCAAAACCAGAATAAAAGTCCCAAAAAATATTGTAATTGCTATTTTTTTCATTTATAAATTTTTAACAATTTGTTTAAACCGTTTTCCTCTGTCTTCATAATTCTCGAACATGTCAAAACTTGCACAAGCCGGAGACAATAAAACAACTTCTTTTCTCTCGGCATTTTCAAAGGCATTTACAACAGCTTCTTTTAAAGATGAATAAATTTTGACATTAATTTTTCCTGAGAAATAATCTTTTATTTTCCCGGATGACGAACCAATGGCATAAATTTGTTTAACGTTTTTTTTCACCAAATCTTCAATTTCACCGTAATCGTTGCCTTTATCCTGTCCGCCTAAAATTAAGTGAATAGGATCGTCAAAACTTTTTAATGCATAAACAACCGAATCAACGTTGGTTGCTTTTGAATCGTTAATAAACTTTACGCCGTTGAGTTCCGACACTAATTCCAGCCTGTGCTCAACGGCTTTAAATGTTTTAAGTGCCGAAATAATTTTATCATTATCAAGGCTGAACAATTTAGCCGCCGTTATTACCGACATTGCGTTCGACCAATTATGTGCGCCTCTTAATTGAATATCACTTGTTTTACATTCAAATTTTTTAACACCGTTTTCCGCAAAGTAAATGCTATCCTCGGAAAGGTAACAACCGTTTTTGATATTTTGACTTAACGAAAAATAGTAAGTGCCGCTCAACTGTCCGGTTACGTTTTTCTGCAAACTCAAATCGTCTTTGTTGATAATAAGATAATCTTCGGCGGTTTGATTTTCGTAAATTCTTAATTTTGATTGAGTATAATTCTCAAACTTGTTTTCATATCTGTTCAAATGATCCGGAGTTATATTCAGAATTATCGATACTTTCGGTTTAAACGATTCTATATAATCCAATTGAAAACTCGAAACTTCGAGAGAAACAAATTCGTTTTCTTTAACGTCAAGAACTATATCGGAAAAAGCGGTACCGATATTTCCCGCAACGTAAGTTTTCACACCGCAACGATTGAATAAATAACCGCACAAGGATGTTGTAGTGGTTTTTCCGTTAGTTCCGGTTATTGCAATTATATTGCCCGCACAAAAACGTGATGCCAATTCCACTTCGCTTATAATTTTTATTCCTTTCATTTTTGCGGTAGTTATTACTTCGGAATCCGATGGAACACCCGGACTTACAACCATTAAATTGCAATCGTATGCTCTTTCCGAATGTCTGCCGAACTCAAATTCCATATTTTTACTTTGTAATTCCGTCATTGATTTTTTTAATTTTTCAGAATCACCCGAATCACTTACAAACGGCACTCCGCCGAGTTTTTTTATTAATTTTGCTGCCGCTACTCCGCTTCTTACAGCACCTATTACCGATATTTTTTCACCTTTTAAATTCATTATCTGATTTTAAATGAAGCCAAACTTATTATTGCAAGAATAATTGCGATGATATAAAACCTTGTAACAATTTTCGGTTCAGCCCAGCCTTTTAATTCAAAATGGTGATGAATGGGCGCCATTTTGAAAACCCTTTTCCCTTTTCCGTATTTCTTTTTTGTGTACTTAAAATAAACTCTTTGAATTATTACCGATATGGTTTCCAAAAAGAATACTCCGCCTAAAATAGGAATGAACAGTTCTTTTTTTATCAGAACGGATAAAATTCCAAACGCACCGCCCAGAGCCAGCGAACCCGTATCGCCCATAAAAATTTGTGCCGGGTACGAATTGAACCAAAGGAAACCGAGAGAAGCACCGACTAAAGCGGCGACAAATATTGTCAGTTCACCCGAACCGGGCAGGTAAAGGATATTTAAGTAATTTGCATAAATTGCGTTTCCGCTAACGTAACTTATTATTGCCAAGGTCAGCATAACGATGGTTGATATACCGATTGCCAGTCCATCCAGACCGTCGGTTAGATTAACTGCATTTGAAGTTGCGGTTACAATAAAAATAACCGCCGGGATGTACAAGTATGAAAGATCAAGATTTACGTTTTTGAGAAAAGGTACGGTCGTAAGTGTACTTATCCCTTCAAATTGAGGTGAAAAGTAAATAACCGAACCTATAACCAAACCGATAAATATTTGTCCGATTAATTTATATCTTGCAATTAAACCGTTAGGGAGTTTTTTAATTACTTTTAAATAATCGTCTAAAAATCCGACACCGCTTAAAAACACGGTACCTACCAAAATTAATACTATGTATATATTTTTAATATCGCCCCACAAGAGAACAGGGATAACAACCGATGCTATTAAAATCAAGCCGCCCATTGTAGGCGTTCCGGTTTTAGCCGCGTGAGATTTGGGAGCGTCAACTTTTTCCGCTTCACCGATTTGATGCTTCGTTAAAAATCTAATGATTTTAGGACCGAAATACAGCGCCAGGAACAAAGCGGTAATTGCCGCCAACGCAGAACGGAATGTAAGGAAACGAAATATATCGAATCCCGGCGGATTAAAATTTTTATTTACAAAATCAAACAGATAGTAAAGCATTTACTTTTTTATTGTTTCCTCAATAATTTTTACAAATTGTTCCATTTTCATTCCCCTTGAGCCTTTAATTAGAATTGCCGAATTGCCGAAATCTTTTCCGGTTAAATAGTTTTGCAGCGTTTCTCTTTTAGAAAAATATTTGTTGACAATACCATTATCTTTTAACGCGCTGTAAAGATGCTTGGTTTTACTTCCGATTGTAAGCACTTCGTTTATTTTTGCCTTTTTTAAAACCGCCGCTAAATTTTTGTGCAGTTTTATGCTGTCTTTTCCGAGTTCGAGCATATCACCGAGCACTACTATTTTATATTTATTCGGCGCAATACCGTTTAAAGTTTTAATCGCATAAGCCGTTGAATCGGGATTAGCATTATATGTGTCGTCAATCAAAATTGAATTTTTTATTTTTTTAACGTCAAATCTTTTATCTGCGGTTTTATATTTTTTAATTCCGTTCAGTAAATTCGATTTTGTTACACCGAGACTTAATGCCGCAGACGAAGCGGATAAGAAATTACTCGTATTGTGTTCCCCGTAAAACGGAAGTGTTACTTTATAACTTCGGCTGCGGTATTTTATTTCTATAATATCTCTTCCGTCCTTTGTTTTACCCAAATTACACGCTTGAAAATCGGACCCCTTACAGAAACCGTATGTAATTTTATTCTTAAAATATTTTTGAGAATTTTTCAACAACTTGTCGTCGTTATTTATAAAAACCATCCCGTCTTTTTTATCGGTAACTCTAAACAAAGATAATTTCTCTTTAAGAACTCCTCTTCTGTTTTTAAAATATTGAAGGTGAGAATTTCCGATATTGGTAATCAAAGCGTAGTCAGGCTCCGCTATTTTAGAAACATAATCTATCTCGCCGAAATGATTAGTGCCCATTTCCAGAACCAGAAAATCTTTTTTTGCATCGGTATCCAAAATAGTAAGCGGCACGCCGATCTGATTGTTGTAATTGGCTTTTGTTTTATTCACTTTATATTTTTCTTCTAAAATCTTACTTAGCATTTCTTTTGTCGTTGTTTTACCGGAACTTCCGGTTATTCCTATTATTTTTGTTTTTAATTTCTTCCTCCAAATATTTGCCAAATTACCCAGAGCTTTTGTTGTATCTTTTACGGTAATTACCGGTACTTTAAGTCCCTTAAATTTGTTGTAACTTTTTTCATTTATTACAACAGCCGTCGAACCTTTTTTAAGTGCTTCTTTTACAAATAAATGACCGTCAAATTTTTCTCCTTTAATTGCAATAAAGACCGAATTTTTTCTAACTTTTCTCGAGTCAATCGTTACCGATGTTACGGTTTTAAAATCATCGGGATTATAAATAACCGCAGTCGGCAGATTAAAAAAATCTTTTAATGTTAATCTGATACTGCTCATGTTTTCAAAAAACCAAGCACGAGTTCTTTATCGGAAAAATGAAATTGTTTGCCTTTAATTTCCTGGTAATCCTCGTGACCTTTACCGGCAATTAGAATTACGGCATCTTCTTCTGAATTTTCTATCGTATAAAGCACTGCTTCTTTTCTGTCTTCAATAATTTTATAGTTGTTATTTACTACGCCGCTTTCAATATCTTTTATAATTTCCATAGGTTCTTCATCCCTCGGATTATCCGAAGTAATTACAACTTTATCGCTCATTTTTGTAGCTATCTTTCCCATCTCGGGTCTTTTATTTTTATCCCTGTTCCCGCCGCAGCCAAAAACTGTATAAACAGGATGTTTACCTTTGGATATTTTCTTAATTGTTGACAGTGCTTTTTCCAAACTGTCGGCAGTGTGGGAATAATCAATGATAACCGTTTTATCGTCTATTTTTATTTTCTCAAATCGTCCGGGAATTTGTTCGGTTTCTTTAATTCCTTTTAAAGCAACATCACTTTTTATTCCGAATAAAACAGAAACGGCAAACGCCGCACAGGCATTGTATGCATTAAACTCACCAATCAAAGATGTACCCGCGTTGAAGTAATTATCTTTATATCTTATAACAAACTCAGTCCCGTTTAAATTATAATGTATATTGCTGATATTAAAATCCGCATTCGATGCTTGTCCATATGAATACAATGGTGCATTTGAATTTTTAATTAGGTCGATGCAATGGCTATCGTCGGTGTTGTAAACACCGAATGCAGATTGTGTGAGGGAGAGGAATAATTTCTTTTTGGCAGAAAGATAATTATTAAAATCTTTATGAAAATCTAAATGATCGGATGAAATATTTGTAAAAACTCCTGCTTTAAAATTCAACGAATGAGTACGTTCCAATTCCAAAGAATGGGACGATACTTCCATAACGGCATACCGGCAGCCTTGCAGGTACATATCATTCAGTAATTGATTCATATCATTGGATTCGGGCGTGGTTAAAGACGAATCTATTTTTTTATCTCCGATATAATTGGCGATTGTTCCGGTTAATCCCACTTTATAACCGCCTGTTTCCAAAATTTTTTTTATAAAATACGATGTTGTTGTTTTTCCGTTTGTTCCGGTTATACCGATGAGCTTCAATTTTTCCGAAGGCATATCCCAGAAGTAATTTGATAATTCCGCAAGCGCTATTCTGCTGTTTTTAACAACTATTTTAAGAACATTCTGATGATCAAAAATTTCATCCGGAACATTTTTATCGTCTTCCAAAACAACGGCAACGGCTCCTTTATTTATCGCATCTAAAATGAATTTGTGTCCGTCCGTTTTATATCCTTTGATAGCGATAAATAATGAATTTTTCTTCACCTTCCTCGAATCATAAACAATAGATTCCACATCTTTACGCTGGAACTCTCCGGTAACCTGAACTGCGCTGATATTATTTAATAGATAACTTAATTCCATTAGTAAATCGATACTCCTTTTAACGAAGTTTCTTTCGCGTTTAACACACAAACCAAGCCCGAAATAATTTTTGTCCCGGGTCTTATGCTTTGCTTTACTATCTGCCCGGAACCTTTAATTTTAAATTTTAATCCGAGTTTCGATAAAATTGAAATAGCTTCCGAAAGAGATTTGTTTTTCAAATTCGGCATAACATTTTTTCTTGCCTTGCTTATGTCTCCCGTAAAATCCAAATTCAATTGTTTCAGCTTCCCTTTGGAGGAATTATAATTTTTAACGTAAACGGTTTTTATATCATTCTTCTTGATTAAATTCTCTTTCTGATTTGAAAATTTATTGTAGTTGTTTTCTAAAATTCTTTGCGATATTTTTTTGAAAATCGGTGCTGCAACCTGACCTCCGTACCTGCCGATCTTTGGTGAATTAACAAGAATTAAAATAATCAACTTGGGATTATCGACCGGGAAAAATCCGATAAAGGATGAATTATACTGACTCTTTGAATACTTACCGTTAATCAATCTCTGAGAAGTTCCGGTTTTTCCGCCGGCATTAATAAATTTTATTTTTGCATTTTCTCCCGTACCGCCGTTAACAACGCTTGCCAAAATGTTCCTAACCCTTTGAGATGTTTTTTTGGATATAACGGTTCTAATCAAATCAGCCGAAGAAGTGTAAACAAGCTTTCCCGAAGCATCGGTTATCTTTTTAACGATTTGAGGCTTATATAATTTACCTCCGTTAATCAGCGCGGAATATGCGGTGATAAGTTGAATGGGAGTTACGGCAATTTCGTAGCCGAACCCCATAAAGCCTTTTGTAATTTTCGACCATTGATCGGGCTTTTTTAATTTCCCTTTCACTTCGCCCGGCAACGGGATAGAAGTATAATTGCCGAACCCGAATCCGCGGAGATATTTGTAATAAGTATCGTCGTCAATTTTTTGAACTAACTTGGCAATACCGATATTGCTTGAGTATTTAATTACTTCCGATGCAGTAAGCCACCCGTATTTGTGTGTGTCCGTAACGTATGTATTTACAAATTTATATCTTCCGTTTTCCGCATAGACTTTGTCGTTTTCATTAACCAAATTTTGATCGAGCAGCGCGGCAATGGTTATAGATTTAAAAGTTGAACCCGGTTCGTAAGTGTCGGTAATCGCTCTGTTTTTCCTTTGAGCATCACTGTATTGCCAGTAATTGTTGGGATTGAATCCGGATGAATTAGCCATTGCCAAAATTTCACCGTTATTCGGATCCATAATTATTCCAAGCGAAGAAATACCGCCGTATTTTTTTAGTCCGTTTATTAATTCTTCCTCTAAAATTTCCTGGTAAGTTTTATTTATTGTTAAAAATAAATTATTACCGGGAACCGCTTTTTTAGTTTTTTCTTCCTTTATGGTTATAATTTTGCCGGTTGCATCTTTTTCAACAAATCTTTGTCCGTTTACTCCCGCAAGTTCTTTGTTGAAATAATTTTCCACTCCGTTTATTCCTTTATATTCGGTATTAACATAACCGAGAACATGGGAAGCAAAATTATTGTAATAATAAACCCTTGAAATTCCCTTTCGGTAATAATATCCCGGCAGTTTTAAACTTAAAAGATCGCCTGCCGCAGAAAGAGGAATATGCCGAGCCAAGGTAAGTGTCTTTTTTTCTCCTTTCATTTTTGATAAAAAGTATTGGGAATTTTTACCGGTTAATTTTGAGAATTTTTCAGCTAATTGTTTTTTCGCTTTCGTATTCGCAAGCGAAAGGTCCAAATAGAATGTTGCATCGTTTCTGTTGTACGCCAGAAGAACATTGTCCCTGTCGTAAATCAAACCTCTTTCGGCTTGAATCCGTTCAATTTTCATCTGCTGTCTTTCGGCAAAATATTTTAATTCTTCACCTTTGATAAGCTGTATGTTCACCAGTTTTACTACTATGGTTGTGAACAAAGCCAAGACGCCGAGTAAAACCAAAAATGCACGAGAGTTATTCATATTTTCCTCTCAGTTTTTTTGATAATTCCTTTATCCGTGATTCTTGAACTTCGATTGTTTTGTCGGGCTTCAGATAAGTTACCATTTTCAATTTTTGTTTGGCAATTTCAACTATCCTGCCCTCCGACGATAAACTTTGTTTTTCGGCTAACAAATTTATTTTTGAATTTTTCAGGCTCATTAAATCTCTTTCCAACAATACTTTATCTTTTGTAAGAATATCAAATTTTAATTTCACACCTACGTAACCCAGCACAAAAACCGCAACGGTTGCAATAAGCAAAAGATTAAACAATATTGTTTTTTTTGAATTCTTTTTCATACCCTGACAGCTGCTCTTAATTTTGCGCTTCTTGCTCTTCTATTAATAGAAATTTCTTCAGCCGAAGGATAAACGGGTTTTCTTGTTATTATTTTCAGTCTTTGTTCTTTATCGCATCGGCAGACGGGATAATCTTTCGGACAAACACACGTGAGAGATTCAAACTTAAATTTTTCTTTAACTATCCTGTCTTCCAATGAATGATAGGTTAGTACAACAATTCTTCCGCCTTCGGCAAGCAGGTCTACCGAATCATCCAAAAATGTTCTTAATACTTCAAGTTCTTCGTTTATATAAATTCTTAACGCTTGAAACACGCGCGAAAGGGTTTTCTTTAAAAATCTTTGCGGTACAACCTCCGAAATAATATCGGCAAGATTGGTGGTGGTTTTTATTGAATTTACTTTTCTTTTTTCAACAATTCTTTTGGCAATTTTTCTGCTGTTTCTTTCTTCTCCGTATTTAAAAATAATATTGGATATTTCATCTTCCGCAAATGTATTGATTAGTTTAGCAGCAGTAAGTTTAATTGTTTTATCCATCCTTAAATCTAACTCAGCTTCCTTTCTAAAAGTAAATCCGGAAGCAGGATCATCAATCTGGTGTGATGAAATACCCAAATCGGCAAAGATGCCGTTAAAAGCTTTTATTGATTCAAGCTTAGCTATTATTTTAATTTTTGAAAAGTTAAAATTATAAAGCTTCATATTTTGCACATTCCCAAATTTTGATTTAGAGTAATTAAAGGCATCTAAATCAACGTCGGTTGAAACTAAAAGTCCGTCTTTATTAATTGTTTCTAATATTTTAGATGAATGTCCGCCAAAACCAAGTGTACCGTCAAAATAAATACCGGACTTATCGGTTATCAAATAGTTAACACCTTCATTAAGTAATACGGGTGTATGAAAATCACCCATTACTCAGCCATAACTTTTGCCGCAATTTCCTCATACGTTTCGGAAGAATTATTCAAATAATCTTCATAAACCTTGGGGTCCCATATTTCAATTTTCTTTAAAGCTCCAAGTACAATTACTTCTTTTTCAATTTTTGCATACTTCAATAGTTTCTGCGGTATAAGAATTCTTGATTGAGAATCGAAAGAATCTTCTGATGCGTGCTGGAGAATCATTCTTATAAATTTGGCTTCGTCCGGTTGAAACGGATTTAACTTCAAAAGTTTTTCTTCAAATTTCTGCCATTGGTCGAGCGGATATAAATCGATGCACGTTGCCGTCCCCTGTGTCATCACAAAAGTTTCGTTGGCTTCAGCCGAAAGATGTTTTCTTAACTTTGCGGGAATACTGATCCTTCCCTTTGCATCTACCGAATATTTAAATTGTCCTCTAAACATGTTTCACCAAATTTTTAAATGGTCAAATTCACCACAATTCCCCACTACTCCCCAAAATAAGACAAAAGTTATTATAAAGTCAAGTAAAATCTATAATTTTTTACCACTAAAAATATTTAGGCTTCCCACTTACATAATATTTTACTTTAGGTGATCGGTTAAATTGTTTTAATATAAGCAAGTTAGAAATTGGAGAATCTAAGATGTTGTTTTTGAAGGGGTTAAAAATTTTTAGTGAAATAGAAATTTATTTATGAAAAAATGGAAATATTTGGAATTGGTTGAATTATCCATCATTAATTTTACGTGGAATTTTTCCAAGTAAAATATGAATTATTGAAATTGTCTGTATATAGAAAAATTAAAAATCCGGATTTAACTTATTTCCTTTCGGAAGCATTTTATCATTCAATCTTTATTTAACATTAAAGGTAATCTTTTTTAACTAATTTTTTCATTTTTGTGTCAATAAAATTTTATAAACTATAAAGTTCGGATTTCAGAAAATTAAAATCTTTTTCATTTTTTATTTCAAACAAAACATCTTCCCTCGATCCTTGTCCAATTATTAAACCAAAAATTCCCCCTGTTATACCCAAACCGCCTCCATACATTAAAGCTTTTTGACCTGCCGTAAACGCAAACCATCCCTTCTCATCATCACCGCTTGCATATCCTAATATTGCGCCTACAGATGCACCAATTAAAAGACCTAATCCTGCACTTTTTAACTTTTCTGATTTTCTGCCTTTGATTAAAACTCTTGAAATATTTGTCCTTTTAAATTTTTTGTAATTTTTTAATAAAATCGAATCATTTACATAATCTATATTATCATTTATTATGTAAATATTGTCCACATCATAATCCAAATATCTACCTTTATAAATATTTCCTTCTTTTGTATTTATTACCAAAATTGTTGAATTATCAAAATTATCTTCTCTTTTATTATTTATTATTCTAATGCTTGCTCGGATATTTCCTAATAAGCTTAAATTTTTAACAATTACCGTATCTTTGACTTCATCCGAATTGTTCTTATAAGTAATTTTAGTAATTAAATAATTATCTCCTCTATTAAAGAATACTGCATTAACAAACCCTTTAAATTCTTTGTATAATCCGTAATAATTTCTTTCTTTTAAGTTTAATGTATTCCCAACTGCAGGTGTTAAACTTATTGGTACATCTTTTTGTTGAGAATAAGAATTTGATAAAAGTGATAAGAATATTACCACTATAGAAAAAAAATATACTAACTTTTTCATGTCATTCTCCTTTATCATTAATTATTAAAATAACTTGGGAGAAAATTGGATAATTGTTCGGAGATAGTTGTCAAAAAATTGTCATAATTTTATAAAAAAGATGTACATGAATTCTTCATTTAGTAATGATTTTAAAAACAAAATTCCATAAATTATTATCAATCAAACTTTAATTATTATTTTAATCTGTACCGAGCTCAAAAAAAATATTTTAATTAGCAAGGAATCAATTGATTCCAAAGAAAAAAATATTATTTGCGGATTTGATAATTCTTATTATTAGCTTTTCGGGGGTTTATCAAGTTACGCAAAAAGCTACATTACCTTTCAGTGTAATTTCCACAAAAACAGGACCCATTATCAACTCGGAAAAACCGGTTTATTATCCCTTGAATGGTTTTCGGGTTAAAAGTGTAAATTCCATTATAGTAAATAATACTGATGAAATTGAATATATTCTTGATGGCTTTAGAATTAATAATTCTGTTAAAATTCTATTATCAAAGAATGGACAATTATTAGAAAAGAGTTTTTCTTTAATACCTTTTTATTCACTGTGGTACATAGCTTTAGTCCTTTTTACGGGGTTTTTAACATTTGTGTTATCGCTGATAGTTTTATTTAAATGTACCAATAAGGAAATTTGTTTGATATTCCATTGGTTGGGGATATCAACAGCCGTAATCTTAATGACAACCTGGGGCAATTACAACAATCCGGACTTTATTACCGGAGTAATCATAAAAATATTTTTTACTGCGGCTTATTCATTTCTTCCTACTTTGTTTATTCACTTTACTCTTGTTTTCCCCGACAAAAAAATTGATGTCTTTACAAAGTTAATACCATTATTATATACAATTTCCACAATTTCCTTTGTGGTTTTATCTATAGCATTTGTTTTAACTTTTCAGAATATAAATCATACTTCTTTAGAAACATACGAATCGCTATTCAAAATATTGAGATTTATTCTTGTTGCTTTCTTAATAGTCGGTATGATAAACTTTATTAGATCTTACAGAAATTCAAAAAACATCAAGGAAAAGAAGAAATTAAAATGGGTACTAACCGGTATTATTTCAGCGCCGGCTGTTTTCATTTTATTTTGGTTTATCCCCGGATTTTTTTTCAATATCAAAATTATACCCGAGGAAGTCATCATCATTTTTGTGGCTTTTGTATCAATTACATTCGCTATTTCAATTACAAGGTACAATCTATTTGATATTGACTCGCTAATAAATAGAGGTGTTGTTTATTCTTTTACAATTGGAATAATCATTGCATTTTACCTGGCAATAATATATTTGTTAAGCGAATATATAATAAATGTAAATCCGGATTTATCCTCAATATTTGCTGCTGCAAGTGTGGCATTGTTATTTCAACCTGCAAAGAACAAGATTCAAAAATTTGTTGATAAAAAATTTTTTCGTGTTCAATATAATTTTCGTAAAGAAGTAACATCACTGCTAAATGAAATAAAAAATTCTTTAGATATAAAATCTCTTTCAGAAACAATAGTAAATAAAATAGAAAATCTAATACCGGTGGAGAAAATCGGGTTTTTTTTATTAGAAGATAATTTAAAATTAAAATTATTCTCGCATAAAAATTTTAACCTGCTCGAAAGCAGAGCTATAAAATTAGAAAAGGACAAATTAAAAAATTTTACTTACTTGCCTTTGGCTTTGCCTGAAATCATTGAACCCGGATTAAAATTCGAAGCAGGTGATTCAGAAATGTTTAACCGATGGAAAATAAAATTGATCTACCCAATAATATCCACTTCAGATAGTATTCTTGCATTTATAGTTCTCGATAAGAAAAAAGATGGAAATAAATTCACCAGAGAAGACTTTGATTTATTGGCATCCATAACTTCAGCTGCCGCCAATACAATTGAAAGGATTAAACTGCAGGTGGCAATTGTAAAAGAACATTTGGAAACTGAAAGATTGGAAGAAATAAATAAAATAAAATCCTTTTTTATTTCAAGTGTTTCTCACGAACTTAAAACTCCTTTAACATCAATAAAAATGTACACCGAAATGCTGAAGGAAAGTAAATCGATTTCAAAGGATGAAAAGTTAAAATTCCTTGAAATTATCGAAGGCGAATGCAGCAGATTAAACAGATTAATTGACAATGTTTTGGATTTATCAAAAATTGAAAGAGGTGTAAAAGAATATAACTTTGAAGATGTTAATATAAACGAGCTGGTTAAAAAAGTAATGAAAATAATGAAATACCAATTTCAAAAAGAACAATGCAAAGTTAATGTAAATTATTCGGAGAAGGATAATTATGTGAAAATTGATTATGATTCCATGGTGGGTGTTTTAATTAATCTTATAGAAAACGGAATAAAATACTCTAATAGTCCTAAGAAAATTTTCATTTCCGTTACTACCGATAATAATTTTATTAATATAAAAGTTAAAGATTGGGGAATTGGAATATCGAGGGATCAGATTGACAAAATTATGGATAAATACTACAGAGCCGCGATAAAACAACCTTATCAAATTAAAGGTTCAGGTATTGGGTTAGCGCTCGTAAAAGATGTAATAAAATCTCACAATGGTAAGATTAATATTGAAAGCGAAATTAATAAAGGAAGTACATTCACAATATCATTACCAAAGGCAAACAAATGAAAAAAATATTAATAATAGAAGATGATACTGCAATTTCTCTGGGGTTAAAAACAATTCTTGAAAAAGAAAATTTTATTGTGTTAACGGAAACTGACGGATTGGAAGGATTTAATACAGCATCAAAAGAAAAAATAGATTTCATAATCCTGGATATAAATCTTCCAAATAAAAACGGGATTGAAATCTGCAAAGATTTAAGAAACCAAAAAATAAAAACACCGATATTAATGCTTACAAGTAGAAAAGAAGAAATTGATAAAGTATTAGGATTTGAGGTCGGAGCGGACGATTATTTAACCAAACCTTTTAGCGTAAAAGAATTAATTGCAAGAATTAATGCAATATTCAGAAGAACCGATGACGATGAAAAAGATATAGAAGAATTTACTTTTGGTAATATTTATATAAACTTCAAAAAACAAGATGCTAATATTAATGGGAAAGATATATTGCTTTCGGCAATGGAATATAAAATTTTAAAATATTTTATCATACATTTAGGTGAAGTAATAAGCAGGGATAAATTACTTGACGAAGTTTGGGGTTACGATTCTTACCCGACAACCAGAACGGTAGATAATTATATCCTTTCATTGAGAAAGAAAATAGAAGAAGACCCGTCAAAACCTAAATACTTAAAAACTATTTACACCGCGGGTTACAAATTCACAACCTAAAATTTACCTATTCCCTTCTGTCAATCTTTTTACAATTCCTTGACATTTTAGTGACAACTCTGTTTATCAAATAAACCAAGTTAGTTCCGGTAATTGATACAGTATAATGCCGAATTAAATAATTATTGGAGGTTATTATGAGAAACATAAAAAATCTAAAAGTTAGTTTATTAACTGTTTTTATTCTTTTATTTGTTTTTTTAAATTTTAACTGTGGAATAATTGACGTAGACAGTAAAAATATTAATGTCTCCGGAGTTGTAACTGATCAAAACGGCAATCCTGTCGATTCGGTATTAATATCATTGTATACTCGGAAAGGTTTTTTTTCTAACTCCAATATAAAAGCAACAACGTTAACAAATTCATTAGGTCATTATTCTATATCAAAATTCTTTGATGATAACAAGAAAGTTTATTTAAGTGCAAATAAAACCATTTTCATAAAAGGTGCGGGGCTCAAAAATTATTATTGGGGTCCTGAAACGTATCCTGTAATATTATGGACAGATCAACCCCAAATAATTAATATGAAATTAGCTGAAAGATAATTAAACATTTTTTTTTTGACAATTACATCTTTGGCTTGGTGGTAATTGATATAATTATTAAAAGAAAAGCAATAAAGTATATAATGATTCTATAAGAAATGAAATTGGAAAAAATAAATTTCAAACCTACAAAGAGCCGGTGACCTACCCAACACATCGGGGGACTCTGCCGATTGCTAAAGGTAGTCTT
>CAZAOG010000036.1:0-3038 GCA_964486645.1 uncultured Ignavibacteriaceae bacterium
GATCATCGTTTTCCTCTTGAGAGATATCTACCTGCGGTTCAGCAACGGTGTTGGACGATGTATCCGAAACTTCAGTACTTGATGTTGCCGAATCCAACGGAATTAATTTTTCTACTATAGTATCTGTTACGTATCTTTTTATACCGTCTTTGTCAGTATAATCTCTTTTGGAAATTCTGCCTTCGATATAAAATTTCTTTCCTTTTTTCAGATTGTCTTTGTAATAATCCGAAAGGTTATATCCTACTAGATTATGCCAAGTAGTTTCGTTCTGCCAATTTCCGTCTTTATCTTTATAGCTTCTTGTAGTTGCCAATGAAAATGTTGTTACTGAAAGATTGTTAGTTGTAAATCTTGTTTCGGCATCTTTCCCAAGATTTCCAATTAACATAATCTTGTTTAGAGAAAAAGCCATAGCGTCCTCCATTTATTTTTTAATAAAATAATTATTTAACCGCCATAATTAAAAATTACGGCAACATATTTACCTTATGACCGTTAGAATCCAAGCATCCGTAAATTCGTTCATTTTCCACAATTTATTTCTAACGGCTTCCGCATCTTCTTTTTTATCGTAGAACGGTTTAAGTTCTACTATGTAAAGATTTACCGATTTACTATACTCAATGCTTATGTTATAATTAATTTTATCTCTGATTTTATCTACAAAATTTTCCGCTTTTTCTTTGGTCGTAAATGCACCGATTTGAACAATATACAATTTTACGTTCGATGGTTCGGAAATTACAACCGGACTTTCATCTTTGGTGGAATCAACCGGTATGGAATCAAAAACGTAAAGCGAATCAGTTTTGTCAGTGTTAAAGTCAGTACTCTGTTTAGATGATGAGCAAGAAGAAAACTGAATAACCAATGGAACAAAAAACAAAATAAGGATAAATAATTTCATACAATAAAAATAAAAAATTTTAGCATAAAATAATAAAATCCCGCATTATACGGGATTTTATTATAAAATATTTTTACAAAACATTAGTTGCTAACAGGCCAATTTCTGCTGCCTGTCATCAATCTTACCATACTATTGAACACTCTTGGTGCGTAACTAATTTCTTTTGCGGGAACTTTACCGATAGGCAGACCCGGTAAAGAATTAAGGTCTACCAACGGAATGCTGGCTCCGAATTTTGCATTTATAACTTTTATCCATTCGTTTGCAATTATGCCGTATCCTCTTGAAGAAGGATGCACGCCGTCATAGCTGAATGTACCTCCGGTAATGAAGCTTGAAGTAAATACTCCTATGCCGGGATATACAATCGGACTTGCCAATAAATTTTTTAGAAATGCATTGAAATCAACAACAGCTATGTTTCTGCTTCCGGCTTCCGTGGCAATTATTCCGTTAAATGCATCAACTGCGTTTTTTGCAATTGTTATTTCTGCAGGGTCCAAAACATATGCATCAGGAAACGGATTCTGAGGATGCACACCGAACGGTTTTGTAGTATCTATACCCGGAGGTAATGCAGGGAAACCGTTATCGGTATAAAATTTACCGGTGGGCTGACCTATTAAACCGGCATAAGTTTGACCTGCCAAAGTAAATAACACGGATAAATTTTTAACCGAAGCCGAATCTGCTATGCGAATTTTATTGTTAGGTAAAAAAGGACTGAACTGAAAACCTGTTTTACTTGCATAAATAATTCCGGTACCAGGTAATCCCGACCCGGCTTGTCCTGCAGCAATAGCACCCCAGGGAACATCAGATGCCAATTTGGGCCCTATAGTTGTAAAGAACGGAATTGATGATACATCAGGAATGTTTCCGACTACAATTTGTCTATTCTGATCTGCTTGAAGACTATCTAACATTTCTCCATACCATCTAGAGAACCAATTGGTTTCTGTTGGCATAGTTCCAGGAGGATCACCACCAGTTCCAAGATTTGTACCCGATGTTCCGCCGCTTGTGGCGTAACCCAATACGTCGTTATTGCCTATCCATACCGTAACGAATGATGCCTGTAGATTTCTTGCCTGTCTGATTACGCTGTTGCCCAAAGCCTGATCTCTTAGTATTAGAGCAAAGAACGGGTTTTGTCTCGTTACGCTTTTGGCTCCAAAGTCAGTTACATCAATCATATCAAATAAAATTGATCCGGGTATACCTAAATTATTATAGGGTCTTTGTAAACCTATGTTTAAGTTTGATGATGCTACCGGTGGAACCGATGGTTCTTCAACTAATGTAGGCGCAAGGTTTAATAATCTCAGTCTTCCGCCAATACCGGGATTTTTAATTAATGGCTGCTCAAATGTACCGCCTGCTTGGAATTGTTTGGCAAGCATACTTGGAAAGCTGTATGCCTGATCTCTTTGCGACAATGCCTTTGATTGAAATCCTGCAGTTAAACTATTCCCTATTGCAACATACATAGTAAAATTAGCAGTACCGGGGCTGAAAACCGGCGGAGGTGTAACAATTACATTGTTATCATCTTTACAGCCGGAGATAAAAAGTGTACTAACTGCTAAAACTAAAATTAAATATTTAAGTTTATTATGATATTTTTTCATAGTAATTCCTTTTTTTGATTTATGTTAGAATGATACAGTAAATGAACCTATTATCTGTCTTCCTACAATAGAACCGCCGAATATTTGGTAAGATTGTCTGTCTAATAAGTTGGTAACTGAAACACCCAAACGATAATTCTGATTTATTTCATATCCTGCCGAAAAATTAAACAATGTATATTCCGGTATGCGTCCGACAAATACACCGGCTGCCCAGTCAAAAGCTTGTACCGTTCTGCCCGAAAGTTCGGCTTCAAAGCCTGTTTGCGGATTTCTGTACCTTATGGAATAACCGAATTTGTTCTTTGGATTATTCGGTAATAATTTATCACCTTTTTGCTGAGCCTTAACATCATAATCAAAATAGGACCAGTTAGCAGTTATTAAGAAATAATCACTCATATAATAATTAAATCCTAATTCCAAACCTCTTTCGTTAACTTGACCTTTGTTAGTGTATGAAAGTACAATAGCAGTTTCGCCGTTCGGTAAAA
>CAZAOG010000036.1:3138-16179 GCA_964486645.1 uncultured Ignavibacteriaceae bacterium
ACTCTTAAGAAATATTCCGAAGTACTTGGCAGCAAGAAAGCTTTATTATATGAAAATCTTAGAGATTGTCCTTGAGCAAAACTCCACACAACTGCAGCTCTTGGTGAAAATCTTGATTTTTCATACGAAGTTCTGTCAATACGTCCGGTTGCAACAAATCTTAATTGTTTAACAGGCTTGAACTCCAACTGAGCATAACCGCCGGTAATAGTATAATCTTTAGTTCCGAGCATTGCGGTGTTTTCCATATCCACTTGAACAATTTTTTGTGATCCGCCTACAATAACTCTAACCTGGTCATCTAAAAACGAACGATTATATTGACCTTCAACTTGATACATTGTAGAATTTTCTATCAAATTTCCGCCGGAAGCCAAAGCTACGATTGTTGTAGGTGTTGTTCTTTTTTGCATCCATGCTTGAACATAAAAATGTTTGGATGTAAAATTTAATCTTGCCCAAGGTCTGTTTCCTTCCAGAATATTCAATCTTCCTATACCCGTAACAATCACATCATTTTTAACATTGGTTAAACCGCCTTCTGCGGTAATAACCGAACCGTTAGCAAAATCATAATCCAATCTTGCCGAACCGTAAGTATATCTCATACTTTCCGGATTTATATTTGCTCTTTCGGGTGATAACCCGGGATAAGCAAAAGGTGGTGAAGTTCTGTTTCTGTCCCAATTTTTACTCTGCATTCTGCCGAGATTTATTTTATAACTCCAACCATTTCCAAGTAATCCGGCTTGACGAACATCGGTTCTGAACAAGCTCAATTCACCGCCGGATATTTTTACTTTTGTACCCAGTGCTTGTCGCGGTGATAAAGAAGTCATATTTAAAACGCCGTTAAAAGCGTTTGTACCGTATAAAGCGGAACCGGGTCCTCTGACAAATTCTATATTGCCCAAGTCCTCCAACGGTATTGAAACATCGCCCCAACCTTGTTGTCCAAGGAACGCAGCGCCTAAATCACGTCCGTCAAGAAGAACCAAAACACGTCTTGTAACAGAGCTGTTAAATCCGCGTGTGTTAAGGTTAAAATCATTAACACCGCTCTGAACAAGATCAATACCCGGTTTGGTTTCTAACAGTCTCGGTATACCTCCTGCGTTAGAATTTAGTCTAATATCTTCCATTCCTATAACAGAAACTGCAGCGGGAGCTTCGGTAATTTTTTCCAATCTTCTTGAAGCGCCGTAGACAGTTACATTCCCTAATTCCAAAGCTTTAGTTTTTAAATCAGCGTTTATTTCAACAGTTTGATTTGCAGATACAACAACGCCGGATTTTCTCAATGTTTCATAACCAATTAAAGAAAAAGAGATCGTATATGTACCTGAGGGAACATTTGTAATTGAATAGTTTCCGTTTAAGTCGGAAGCAGCCCCCATTACTGTACCGTCAATTATTACATTAACTCTTATCAATGCCTCCCCGGTATTTGCATCTTGTACATGCCCTATTATTGTTCCACTCCCCTGCGCCGACAATTGACTTGATATAAAAATCATTACAGTTAATGAAGCAAGGAGAAGTTTAGAAATAACAAAAAAACGGTTTTTGAGATTGTAAAGTAACCTCATAGAAGTTCCTCCTAATTTATTTGATTAATTTGATCTGTGTAAAATGCATATTAAATAATGCTTTTTTCAGAAGCAATACTTTTTTTAAATATTTTTTATTTTTTTTTGTTTTAAAATATTTTGAAATTAGTTAATTTTAATCTTTTTGAAGATTTTTTGCTATGCTATCAACAATAGTTTGGTACCTTTTTCAACGGGATTATTTTTATCTATATATATCTCTTTAACAATACCCGTAAATGAAGATTTAATTGAATTCTCCATTTTCATGGCTTCAAGTATTAAAAGGTTATCGCCTTGTTTAACTTTATCACCAATTTTTACGCTTATTTCCAATACCATTCCCGGCATCGGAGCTTTTAATAGTTTTGCCTCGTGTTCTAAATTGTCTTGTGATACTATTTCTTCGGCTTTTTCTTTCAATAAAGATTTTGCAGATGATGTAAACTTTTCACCGTTTACGGATAAAATAAATTTACCCGTCTCTTTTTCAAGATAATTAATTCTAAAAAAACGGTTATTTATTTTTAGCAGGTATGTCGAATTTTGAAGATGTGTTAATTCGTAAGTATATTTTCTTTTATCAATAAGGACTTTTGAATTGCCGCTTACTTTTACGGATTTCTTATTCCCGTTTATTCTTACAATTACGTTATTCATATATTTGTTCCGTCCATAAATTTTGAACACCGTTGTTGGTGTTGTAAGAATTAATTTTCTGAGATTTTTTGTTATACATTAGAGCGGAAAAAACAAAGGCAGCAGTTTCGCTCGACACAGAACTTTTATCAATTTTTGTGCTGAAGTTTAAAAGATTTTCTTTCTCAATAAAATTGATGTCAAAATTTCCCTCAATAAATTTTGTGTGCGCCATAATTTTTTTGAGGAAATTGATGTTATGTATAACGCCGTTAATTTCAAATTCAGCCAAGGCTCTTCTCATTCTGCTTATTGCGGTATTTCTGTTTTCATCCCAACACACAAGTTTAGCAATCATAGGATCGTAATAAACAGATATTTCGGAACCTTCTTCGAAACCGGTATCTACTCTTATACCCGGACCCGCAGGTATATTAAAATTTGTCAATTTACCGGCAGATGGAAGAAAATTATTTTTCGGGTCTTCGGCATAAATTCTGCACTCCAAAGCGTGCCCATGAATTGACAGGCTGTCTTGTTTAATATTCAGCTTTTTACCGGATGCAATTTTTATTTGCTCTCTTACTAAGTCAATGCCTGTAATCAACTCGGTAACTGGATGTTCAACCTGCAGCCTTGTGTTCATCTCGAGGAAGTAAAAATTTTTATTTTTGTCCATCAAAAATTCCACCGTTCCGGCATTTTGATATTTACACGCTTTTGCGGCATTTATTGCCGTTTCAGTAATTCTGTTTCTCGTTTTTTCGTCAACGAACGATGAAGGAGATTCCTCAATTATTTTTTGATGTCTTCTTTGTATCGAACACTCCCTTTCAAACAGGTGAATATAATTACCGAAATTATCGCCTAAAATTTGTACTTCAATATGTTTAGGATTTTCAATAAATTTTTCAACATATACTTCGTCAGAGCCGAATGAACTTTTTGCTTCTCTTTTTGTTGCTTTTAAAGCTTCTGCAAATTCTTTGCCGTTATACACAACGCGCATACCTTTACCGCCGCCGCCCGATACCGCTTTCAACAAAATCGGATAGCCGATTTCTTCAGCTGTTTTCAAGCCTTCTTTCAGCGATTCTATAGAAGATGTTGATCCCGGAACGATGGGAACATTATTACTTTTCATCAAAGTTCGTGCGGACGTTTTATTGCCCATAAGCGAAACCGACTTTGAAGAAGGACCGATAAAAGTAATCCCTTCTTTTTCTATTTTTCTAATGAAAGAATAATTTTCCGAGAAATAGCCGTAGCCGGGATGTACGGCATCCGCCCCTATTTGTTTTGCAAGTTCAATTATTTTTTTTGAATTTAAGTAGGATTCCGAAGATTTGGCTTCCCCGATTAAATACGATTCATCCGCTAACCTTGTATGAAGTGAAGTTTTATCGGCTTCGGAATAAATTGCAGCGGATTTAATATTCAACTCTTTGCAGGCTCTGATAATCCTTACCGCAATTTCACCTCTGTTTGCAATTAATATTTTTTTAATCAACTTTGCTTCCTCATTTTATTTCGGCAATTGTTACACCGTCACCGCCCCGCTCAATAGGAGCACTGCTAAAGGCCGATACATTCTCGTGTTTCTTTAATATCTGCGCAACTAACCTTCTCAGTACACCGGTTCCTTTACCGTGCAGTATTTCAACTTTTTGCTGACCTGAAAAATAAGCTTCATCTATAAATTTAACAACATTATATTCCGCTTCATCGGGTCTTTGACCTCTTATATCCAATTTCACTTTTATTTCGGATACCACATAATTATACGAACTTTTGTCATCACTTTTTTTAATCTTTTTCGTTTTTATTAAAGAAGACAGCGAAGTGTTAATTCTTAGTCCGCCCGTTAAAACAGTAGCTTGATTTTTCGATTTGTTCAGATCTATTATTTCGGCGAATGTATTTGAATCTTTAATCCTTACGTTATCACCTATATTTAATTCTTTGTTGTCAATTGACTCTTCTTTTTTAGCGGGTGTTATTTTTGTTGTTTCTTTAAATTTTTTAATCGTTTTTTTCGATTCAAGAATAACTTCTTTATCGGCTTTTGTTTCCCTTAATTTTTTTACAACATTTTCAATTTGCTTATTCATATCATCCAAATATTCATCGGCTTCTTTCTTTACTTTTCTTATAATATCATCTTTTTCTGCCGTTAACTTGTTCAGATTTTTTTCGTAAAGATTGGAAAGTCCTTTTAACCTGCTGTTTTCGAGTTCCAATTTTTTTAACTTTTCGTTTAACTTTGCAGCTTTCTTTTCAATATCGATAAGAAAATTTTCAACTTTGTGCTGATCAGAATCTAAATTTTCTTTGGCTATGTTAAAAAATTCTTCGTTAAATCCAATCCTCTCCGCAATTTCAAAGGCATAGCTTGAACCCGGCAGCCCTTGTTTTAAAATATAAGTAGGCTTTAAATTTTCCTGATCAAACTGCATCGATGCATTTTGAATTCCGCTAACGGAGTTAGCCAATATTTTTAAATTACCGTGATGAGTTGTTGCAAAAACCACGGCATTTATTTTCAGTAAAGTAAGTAAAATTGCCGCCGCCAACGCGGAGCCTTCGGATGGGTCGGTGCCTGTTCCGATTTCATCCAGCAATATCAAAGAATTTTCATCAGCCTGATTTATAATTTTGTTAATGTTTTCCAAATGCGAACTGAAGGTAGATAAATCGTCCTCTAAAGATTGTTCGTCGCCGATATCGACAAAAATATTTTTGAAAATCCAAAAGCAGGAGTCGGGTGCAGCCGGAATGTGAATACCCGATTGAACCATCAAGACCAAAAGACCGATTGTTTTTAATACAACCGTTTTCCCGCCTGCGTTAGGTCCGGTTATAAGTATTATTTTTTCTTTGCTCAGTTTTACGTTAAGCGGAACCGTATTTGAAAAACCCAATCTGTTTATAAGTAAGGGATGATTTGCATCGATAATTGTAAAATCTTTTTGGAAATTTATTTCCGGGAAACTTCCTTTAACTTCAAAAGAATATTTTGCCCTTGCAAAAATAGAATCTATATACGTGACAGCATCTAATGATCTTTTTAATTCTATTTTAGCTTCCCCTACTTTTTTTGTCAACTGCTTTAGTATTCTTTCAATCTCTCTTCTTTCGGAAAATTTAAAGGTTATGATGTCGTTATTTAATTCTAATGTTTCGCTCGGCTCTATGTATACCGTCTGACCGGTTGAAGATTCGGAATGAATAAATCCTTTTAAGTGTCTTTTGTGTTCGGCTTTAACCGGCAGCACTATTCTGCCGTCCCTTAAAGTCACGTAATCGTCTTGTACGATTTCTTTCTTTTCCAGACTTTTAATTATCCTTTGAACGGATTTACGAAGTTCTTCCTCTTTTGCTTTTATTTTATTTCTAATATCTTTCAGCTCAACACTTGCCGAATCTTTCACCTCGCCTGTTTCCGTTAAAATTTTAGTTATGTGAGATTCAAAAAGTTTATCGACAAAAAGTGATTTGCACTTTTTATATAATTCAGGAGCAATTTCGGAATTGTTTTTTATATAATTGAATAACAGTCTTGATGTCTTTAACAATTTCAGTAACTGCAAAAATTTCTTTTCGGTTATAACAGAACCCTCTACCGAGCTGCTCGAAATTATATCGTTCAAATCCGGCAAGTATTCAATAGGAAGGTTATTATCCTGAATAAGTAAGTTTTTGGCTTCGGTAACCAGTTTACCTTCAAAAATAATTTCTTCGAAAGAATTTTTAGGTTTTAATTGATTGATAAAGATTTTTGCATTTTCTGTAGAGCAGTATTTTGCTATAAATTCAAGTACTTTATCAAATTCCAATTTTATTAATAGCGATGGTTTCATTATTACAAGGGGTAATTCCCTTTTGAGTAGTTCTCAAAAAATTTTTTTGGTGCCGGTGTGTAGTCATTCAGAAAATTTACTGTTTCGGGCAGTATATTATAAACCGTTTTATAAAATAAAGAGCCTTTGGTGGAAGATTCTTGAGGAAGACCGAACATGCTTAAAATAAAGAACACTGCGCTTAAAAAAAACAATAACTGTGCTGCGCCAACAATCGCCCCTAAAAGTTGATTTATAAAATTGTTTACTTTATCAAAGGGGTGTATAATTCTTTTAATAAGTGAAAAAGTAATAATGATTGCGAAGAATAGAATTATTGCACCGATAATTTTTGCAAAATAAATTTCGAGTCCGGTTACATCTGCCAGAGTATTGCCGAATGATTCCGCATATTTTGCCGATAAATATATTGCAAGTGCAAGTCCGGCCAGACCGATTAGTTTCCTGATAATCCCGTCTTTATACCCCAAGGCGAAGCCAATAAGAAAAATTGCAAATATAATTATGTCTAATATATTCACCCCTTACTCCAAAATTTCCGTAACTATTTCTCTAATCAATTTACCGTCCGCCATACCTTTCAATTCTTTCATAACGGCAGGCATTAATTTAGGGAAATCTTCTTTGTTTTCCGCACCTATTTTTTCTGCCATATCTTTTATTTTAACCTTTAATTCATCGGCAGTAAGCTGCTTTGGAAGATAAGTTTGAATTATACTCAACTCATCTTCTTCTTTCTTTGCCAGATCTTCCCTGCCGGCATTTCTATATTGTTCAATAGAGTCTTTTCTTTTTTTTGCAGCCGAAGAAAGTAATTTTATCTCTTCTTCTTTGTTCAATTCTTTTCCGGAACCGCTTTTTTCAAATTCAATAATTAAAGCCTTAATTGAACGGATGGTTTGAAGTTTGGTTTTATCCTTATCCTTCATGGCAGCTTTTAAATTGATTTCTATTTTTTCTTTTAAGTTCATATTTCTTCCTTAAGAGTGTGGAATAATAGGTTATACATTTAAAAATATTAAGTTATTCCATTCCCCCCTAAATTAAAAAAAGGCAGGAAGTATATGATACAAACCTGCCTTGAAAATAATTAAATTGTATTAAAAATTAAATTTTCAAAGTTGTAGAATAATTTAATCTTAAACAATAAGCTTTTCTCAGTTCCTGTTGAATATCGGTGACTAATCCCATATCGGCGCCTCTATCAACACGCAAAGAAACAATTACATTAGGCAGCTGTTGTCTTTTCGTATACATGACAGGTTCAACATCACTTAACTTAACAAGGTTGTCGTTAATTTGAATCTTACCGTTATTGCCAACCCAAATATAAGAGATCAATCTTTTGTTCTCTATTTTTTCAATTGCTTTTGCTTCCGGTAGTTTAAATTTTACCAATACGTCAACTTCTCTAAGAGTAGTTGTTACCATAAAGAAAAGAAGAAGCATAAAGACAATATCGGGCATAGATGCTGTTGGGATTTCTTGCGTTGTATTAGCTCTTCGTTTTTCAAATGTCATTTTTTTATCCTTTTATACTTATTTTTTCACTGTTTCAGGTTCTGCCAGAGAAATAATAATTGGTATTTTCTTTTTTACTTCTTTTTGTTGTTCTTTTACTAATTTGTTAAACTTTGAACCAAAATTTTGAGTTGAATATTCGTCTCTAACTTCAAAATATGCTTGCTTAATTTGGTCTAAAGCCTGAATGTAAGTGTTGTACTGAGTTTTTCTGTCAGTTTTCACGGAAACGATAAGTTTCTTATTGGACGGTAAATCAATTTTTGAAATAATTCGTCTTTTAAGATTATCTTTTATTTGAAAAACCGATATCGGTTTATTGTCAAGCAACACATCACCGTTTGCATTTATTAGTATAGCAGCCATCCTGCTTTTGGGTACTTTAACGTTATTAACATCTTCCACATATTCGGGAAGCGTTAACCCAATACCTGTATCTACATCTATAACTGTAGCAACTAAGAAAAACAACAAAAGTAGAAACGCAATATCAGCCATCGAACTTGTCGGTATGGCCGCTTCAGCTAATTTTTTCTTTTTAATCATTGCTAATATTCACCTAAAAATAAATTATTGAGATAATATTTTAGTTCCGAATTATTTATTCTTTATTTCGTACAAAGCATCTATCAATTGAACCGAACTTTCTTCCATATCACCAACTAATTTATCAATTTTAGAAATAAAGTAGTTGTAAAACACTTGAAGAATCATAGCGACTACGAGACCAAAAAGTGTAGTTAAAAGAGCAACGGCAATACCGTCGGCAACAATAGCGGGAGAAATTTGAGCCGCTTCTTTAATAGAGTCAAATGCTGTTATCATACCTTGTACTGTACCGGTAAAACCAAGCATAGGTGCAAGTGTAATACAAGTAGATATCCAGATCATTCCTTTTTCTAAGAATCCCATCTCAATACCACCGTAAGCCATAATAGCTTTTTCAGCAGCTTCCAAACCTTCGTCTGCTCTTAACAAACCGGCATGAAATACGGAAGCAACCGGACCTCTTGTGTTTGCACAAAGTTCTTTTGCTTCTTCAACGCCGCTTTCTTTAAGCGCGGTCGTAACTTTAATAAGAAATTCTTTAGTATTAACTCTTGCTCTTGAAAGAGTCCAAAATCTTTCAAAGCAAAAAGCAAGCCCTATAATTAAACTTGCCAAGATCGGGTGCATAAAAATACCGCCGGCTGCGTATTTAGCTGCCAACCAATTTAAAGCTCCTGAATCATTTGTAGCTTGAGCTATTACGTTTGTTATTGATGATATCAATCCTAATATGTCCATTGAGAATAACCTCCAAAAAATTAAATGAATGATGGTTAAGGAGTGAATAATTCCATAATTTTAAAAAATAATGTTGTTAGAATAATTAATTATAAAAACAAAGTCAATATAAGTATATTTCATTAATAATAATCAAGTAATTTACTTAAAAATTTTGTCATAATTTCAAATATTTAGAAACTATTTGTACCAGTTAAGTAGTCTTACGTCTATATTTTTATTCTTGCTGACCAAATATTTGAATTTTTCTATATCGCTGTAACCTTTTGGGCCCCTGTAATGATAAGGGTAAACTACCTTCGGTTTAAATTCCAATACCGCCGAAGCCGCCTGTTCAATTGACATAGTGTACGGAAGATTCATAGTTATAAAAGCAAAATCAATATTTTTAAGCTCTCTCATTTCTTTTATGTCTTCGGTATCTCCGGAGATGTAGATTCTCTTTCCGTTTAATGTTAAAATATACCCGTTTCCCCTTCCTTTTGGGTGAAATTTCAATCTTTTTTTTGTAGTATTATACATAGGTATTGCTTCAATTACCGCATCTTCTATTTTTATTTTCTCACCATTGTTAAGCGTTTTGCCGAATCCAAGTTTTTCTACAGCTGCTTTGGGCGCAATAATTTTAGTTTTTTCTTTTTTAATAGAATTTACAACTTCTTTATTTAAATGGTCCCTATGTATATCGGTAATTAAAATAATATCCGGCGGCGGATATTTTGAATAACTCTCTGCACTTTGAACAGGATCTGTATAAACCGTAAAGTTTGATGTCTCTATTATAAAAGAAGCGTGGTTAATAGGAATAAATTTTACAGGCGATTTTTTGAAATCTTGTGCATTTACATTTACAAGAAGTAAAGTGATTAATGTTAAAAGTAGATACATTTTCTTTTTCATCTTTTATACTTTTTAAAATTAAAATAAATTTTTATAAATAATAACCAAATTAGTTATTTAAATTAAGCCAGTGCACTTTCCGTACCGGAATCATTAACAAACACGCACGATGATTTTGTTAATTCGGTCGCTTCCCTCATAAATTGATAAGGCGGATTTTTTGTAATTCCCATTATATTAACATCGGCATGCGGCGCAGATTTTAAAGCTTCTTTGAACGACCCCGTAAGTACGTGTAATTCCGTCATTGAAGGAAGTCTTGCTCTGTCACTTAATCTTTCAAGAAAGTTATGCAGCCTTCTTGTATCATTTTTTTCCGATGCAACGGTAATCAGGTTTATTTTACCTTCCCAGTTTAATTGTATCTGCAGGGTAATCAGCATAGCCAGATGCCAATTGGGACTTTTATCCCTGAGCCATAAATTTATATTTTTTTGTAAACCGAAAGCCATTCGCGGATGTTGACGTAAAATAATGACACCCATTTCCCTTTTATCGGCATTGCGAACTAATTCGGTAATTAAATCATCTTTATCAGGTTTTTCGCCTAAAGTTAGGAAAAGTATATTTGGTTTAAATACACCTGCTTTAAGTGTTTGCAGCACTAATTTTGCACCGTGTAAGAAATCTTTGTCATCAATCATCGTATGGTTAACTAAAAGTCCCCCTTCCTTTAGAGGCAATAATAATGACTCTAAATTATTCTCTTTATCTTTTGTTACTTTATCGGTAACCGTAAAAGCAAAAATACTACCTGAGGGATAAGCAATACTTTTTATAAACATAAGCGAACCGGCCCAAACATTAGGGTCATCGATAGGTACAACCAGGTCCGGCTTCCAAGATATTTGATTTCTCGGAAATCTCATCGCAATTCTTGAAGCCCTCTCGGCAAGCACGATAAACATTCCGGCCCGCAAATCTCCCCATTGAGATTTTAACCCCTTTCTTTCCAAAGCTACGTAAAGAATTATAATAATTGTTAAAGCTATAATACTGAAAATGGAATTGATCAGAAACATGATGAACAGACTGCCTAAAGCTCCGAGCAAAGGAACAATGCGCGGGATTTTAAAAGTCGGGCGGTAGCTTATAATTTTCATACTTTGATGGATAAATACGACAAGGTTTAATATTCCGTATGTTATCAAAAAGAACATCGTTATTAATACGGCAAGAAAATCAAGACTTCCTGCAACCAAACTGATTTCAACAATTACAGCGGAAAAAATAATAGCATTCTTCGGTTCGTTTTTTTTAGATTTTTTTGAAAATATTTTATAGAAAGGTACGGTTTTCTGTTCGGCTAAAGCCTGTAATATTCTCGGAGCACCTACCATGCTTGCTAATGCAGATGATAATGTAGCTCCCATCAGCCCGGCAACAACAGCCGGACCCCAAAAAGCTTTGTCAACCATAATCATTTTGTCGCTTCTTAATTCTTCGGGAGTTGCAATAACAGACAATAAATAAGCAAGACCGATGTAAATTATCATGGTTACAAAAATTGAAGTCAAAGTACCGATAGGTATAGAACGGCGGGGGTCTTTCAATTCTCCCGACATGTTAGCGCCCGCCATTATTCCCGTAACCGCAGGAAAAAATATTGCAAATACGTACCAAAAATTTCCGTCCTCAAAATTACCCAATGAAGGAATATTCTGTATTGAAGGCGAAGGTGAAAACACAAATGAAATAAGGGACAATCCAATAATAGCCATAATTACATATTGGATTTTAATGGCAAAATGTGCACTTGTATAAGATACTGCCAATAAACAAATCCAAGCGATGGTGGATATAAGAATAGGTGAATGATTTGGGAATATCATTAACCACCCGTATGTAAAACCGATAATATACAGAGCTGATGATAATGTTTGAGCAATATACAAAGAGATTCCGATGCTTCCCCCTGCTTCCAATCCGAGTGATTTTGAAATTATTGAATAAGCTCCGCCTGCACCGATACGTATATTGGTTGTAATTGAAGACATCGATAAAGCTGTACAAACAGTTACGGATTTTGCCAAAAGAATTATTAAAACGGTACCTAAAAATCCCGCATTGCCTACAACCCAGCCTAAGCGTAAATACATTATTACACCAAGAATGGTTAATACATCAGGCGTAAACACCCCGCCGAACGTACCGAATTTTTTAACTCCGGATGTCTGGGAATTAGACTTGGAAAATTGTTTCGGTAAGACTTTAAAAAATTTTGTAAATGATGATATGTTATATTTCATAAAAAGGTTATCAAAAAGATAAAGAATTAAAATAGGTTTAACTGATTTTTTATATCTGATAGTTTTCTATTTGCAAGATTAACATATTCTTTGTTGTTATCATAACCGATATAATTTCTTTTTTCTTTTAAAGCCGAAATACAAGTTGTACCGCTTCCGGCAAATGGATCTAAAATAACATCTCCTTCGAATGAAAATAGATTGATTAATCTTCTAGGTAGTTCTTCAGGAAATGGCGCCGGGTGCCCTATTTTTTTTGCCGATACGGCAGAAAAATTCCAGACACTTTTTGTCCATTCTAAAAATTCTTCTTTTTTCATAGAAACTTTTTTGTCGTTACGAGGCAGGGAATAAGAGTCTTTAGAAAAAACCAAGATGTATTCATGAATATCTCTTAAAACGGGATTGGCGGCAGAGAGCCAACTTCCCCAGGCGGTAGACGGACTGGCGCTTGAACCTTTATTCCAAATTATTTCTCCTCTCATAAAATATCCTAAAGAGGTCATATTTTCGATAATAAAAGAATGTAACGGTATGTAAGGTCTGCGTCCGAGATTTGCTATATTTATACAAACTCGACCACCTGGCACTAAAACTCTTTTTGTCTCTTTCCATACATTGTTTAGTAAACTTAAATACTCTTCTAAATTCAGATCGTCATCATATTCTTTAGTCACATTGTACGGCGGAGATGTAATCATTAAGTGTACGCTTTTATCAGGCAGTTCACACATATCTTCACTTGATTTACAAAATATTTTATTTATATTTTTTTCCGGTATTGGGTTTTCAACATATTCTACTTTTTGAGGTATGGAAATTCCTTCATACAACCTGCTGTTGTAAAATTGAGACGAATCATGATTGATTCTGCCGTTTGTTCCAAATGAACTTGTCTTGGTCCCCTTTTTCATATCTTTTAAAGTTGTTTCCATAATACCACCTTACCTTCATTTGGCACTTCTATTCAGCAATATGAAATAAGTAAGGTAATTT
>CAZAOG010000036.1:16279-22197 GCA_964486645.1 uncultured Ignavibacteriaceae bacterium
TAATAACAAATTTGGCAAGTACAGGAAAGTGGTCGCTGTATCCGCCTAAATATTTTTTTCCGCCATAAGTGGGAAAAGGCGACCCTTTATATCTTCCGGTTCTTTCAACTATAAAATTAGGTTTGAATACTTGAAAAGAACCCAATAAATATGAAAACCCTTTATCTTTAAGCATACCTGCCGAGACTACAATCTGGTCCAACATATTCCAAACCTTTCTGAAATTATAAGTACCCAGTCCTTTAACAGCTTTTCCATAAGCCAAATTATATAAATTTTTAATTTGTTCTTTGCTTTTCTTTATTTTCATTAAATAGTTATTTAATGGTTCAGCTTGCAATACATCGGTTAAGGATTTATCGGTGGGCGTATCATTAAAGTCGCCGATAATTAATATATTAGGATTACTAAAAGCAGAGTATAATCGTTCGACACTGTTTTTCAAAGTTGCTGCAGCCCGGAATCTGTTCTTTTCGGATCTTGCTTGTCCTCCTCTTCTTGACGGCCAATGATTTACAAAAACGTAAAGTGTATCACCCTTTTTAGTTTTTAATGTTACTTTTAAAATATCCCTTGTCGGATAGCGTGTGGGAAGTTCTACGTGAATTGCTTCCACTGAAATCAAATCGAATTTATCTTTATCATAAATTAAACCGTTGTCAATTCCACGTTTGTCAGGTGATTCTTTATAAGCAACGCCGTAATTTTTATTCTCCAAGTAATACATAATAAGCTTATCGACCAATGACTGATGTTCTACTTCACTCATTCCGAGTAAATCGGGTCCGTTTTTGCCCATCATTTTAATTACTTTCGACATATTTTTAAGTTTATTTCTAAGTCTGTTTTCCGTCCATTTTTTCATTCCGAAAGGAGTAAATTCAACATCGTTTTTACCGGGATCATCTATTGTATCGAATAAGTTTTCCATATTCCAAAATGCAAAAGTTAAAGTATCCTGCTGTACTTCTTGGGCATTAAGGTAAATGGAATTAAACAGAAATGCTATTAATATTATTAAGATAGGTTTCATAAGATATAGTTTTATAATTATAATTTAAATTTCCAATCTCGTTAAAACACCGTGTAATTTATTGTAAGGCAGCGTGTAAAATCTTACAAAAGAAGGCGTTATTTTCTTTAAAAAGGCAAAAACTTTCAGAAGAGGCTTCTTGGTTAAAATATCGTCTACACCGTAAAAAATTACTTTCTCCTTAACATTATTTTTCTTGAGCATCGTTTGTAAATCGATTATTTCCATATAACCGTGTTCAATTTTAATTCCCGAGAGTCCGTGCGCAAGATTTTCCACTTTTTCATAATTTAGTCCGTAAGGTCTTTCGGTCGTGGTTAACGAAACCAGGATATTATTTTGATACACAATGTTACTCCTTAACATACAATGCACAATATAAGGAGGAATTTCCTTAAAGTTTTTAGTAAAGAAAAGAGCAGTTCCTTCAATATTGTTTCCTCGGCCGTAAATCTGGTTATAACTTATCACAAAAGTATCAAACGGCAAAGCACGAAATGATTTGTACATTGCTTTATTTCCTCTTGCCCAAAGTTCAATTACCAAGAAAGGTATTAAAGCAATTATTATAGACCAATAACCGCCGTGCGGGATTTTATCAAAAACAGAAATCAAAAATATCAAGTCTACAACAAATACAAATGCCGCAACGAACATTCGCTTATAATTCTTTTTAAGATTGAAAATCCAGATCATAAAAATACTGCTTATCGTCATCGTAGCCGTTACTGCCAGGCCGTATGCAGCAGCTATGTTTTCTGATTTTTTAAACGAGAAAATCATAAACAAAACGGCAATCAGCAATCCCCAATTTACAGCGCCAATATATATCTGAGATTTCAATTGAGTTGACGTAAACTTGATTTTCATCATAGGAAAAATTTTTGTTGTTATGCCCTGATAGACCAAGGACATAATGGCGCTGATCATTGCCTGAGAGGCTATTATTGTAGCAAATAAAGTTAAAATTAAAAAAGGTACATATAAAAAACCGGAAATAGACTTTATCATTGAATAAAGAATTAATTTAGAATTTCCCGTAGCAATTACATAAGCTCCCTGACCAAAATAATTTATAACAAGTGCAAAAAAGACAAAATACCAGGCATGCCTTATCGGATTTCTTCCCAAGTGTCCCATATCGGCATAAAGTGCTTCACCTCCGGTTGCACAAAGAATAACTTCACTTAAAACAAAAAATCCGACAAGCCCGTGATTTGCCATGAAATTAATTGCATAATAAGGACTAACTGCTTTCAAAACAGAAGGGACTTGCACTAAGTATATTAAACCGGAAATAAGTAGTACGGAAAACCATAATATCATTATGGGGCCAAATGAAGAAGATACCTTATCGGTTCCGAGAAATTGAACCGAAAAGAGCAAGATTGCAATTACGGAAGTAATTAATATAATAGTATTCGTATCAATCTGTCCAATCCAGGGAATAAGTTCAAGTCCTTCCACCGATGATAAAATACTTATTGCCGGAGTAATTACTCCGTCACCCATTAATAATGAAACACCGATAATTCCCAAAAAAGTTGCAAATGCAACTTTTCTTCCCGACTTTAAGGAACTTACCAATATTTCTTTCAGCACAATAATACCGCCTTCGCCTTTTATACTCAGACTCATTGCCAACCAGCCGTATTCAATTGTAACTAAAATAATTAGTGTCCAGAAAATAAGAGAAAGAATCCCCATTAAGTTCTGCGGTGTCGGAGCGGTAAGTGTAAATATGATAGTTAAGGTATAAATAGGGCTGGTACCGATATCGCCGAAGACCAGTCCGCTTGCTTTAGTTATGTCTTTAAACGAAGAAAATTTTTTTTTAGAATTTTGCATATTTTATATTTATAAGAATATGTCCCTTTTTATAAAATTATTTTAAGCAGAATATTCAATAATTAAATTAAAGTTAAAAAGTTAAGTTAAAATATCGATTAATTTTTAATAAAAAAAATAAACAAATATTTTTCTAATTCATCATTCAAAAGATACTGCTATATTAAAGTTTGGATTTTCTCATAAAAATATTAATAAATGAAAAATAAAAAATTTGTAATCATTGACGCAATGGCTTTAGCCTATAAAGCTTACTTTGCATTTATTTCTCGTCCGCTTGTAACTTCAAAAGGTGAACCTACATCGGCAGTTTATGGCTTTATTACTCAGTTATTAAAAGTAATCGAAGTGCAGAAACCCGACTATATTGCAGTGGCTTTTGACTCAAAAGAAAAAACTTTCAGACACGATATCTATAAAAATTATAAGGCATCCAGAGAAAAAATGCCGGATGATATGATACCGCAAATAGGAAGAATTAAAGATATTGTAGAAGCTCTTAAAATCCCCATATATATCTTACCCAAGTACGAAGCAGATGATATAATAGGAACCGCAGTTAAACTGGCAGAAGAAAAGGGACTTAAATCTTTCGTCATTACCCCGGATAAAGACTTCAATCAGATGATTACAAAAAATACATTTATCGTTCGAAGCGGCAAATCTACAAACGATATTACAATTTACGATGAAAATAAAATGCTGGAAGATTTCGGTTTTTCGCCGAAACAAATGATTGATTATTTGGCATTGGTCGGCGACAGCTCCGATGATATTCCCGGAGTTGCGGGAATCGGTCCTAAAGGCGCCACTGCTTTAATTAAAAATTTCGGAACGATTGAAAATATTTATGAAAACATAGACAAAATCGATAAAGCGGGAATAAGAAATAAATTGGAAGCAAATAAAGAAAACGCTTTTATCTCAAAAGTACTTGCCACCATTCACTGTGATGTACCGTTGGATTTTGATTTCAATCAAGCTGTTTTTTCAACGCCTGATTTTGAGACTCTTCATTCAATATTTCTTGAGCTGGAATTTACCCGGTTGTACCAAAGACTTTTAACAATTTATAATAAAGAACCGGGCAAAGAAATAACAGAAAACGATTCGGCTAAAAAATTCGATTCCAAAAAAACAGATTATCATTTAATTATTGACATAAAAGAAGCAGAGAAATTAGCCGCCAAACTTAAGAGTTCTTCAATTTTTGTATTTGATACCGAAACAGACGGACTTAATTATTTGAACTTAAACATTGCGGGAGTATCTTTTTCTACAAAAGCAGGCGAAGGATATTTTGTTCCGATAAATCCAATCAAGGACAAAGACAATCTGTTTTCAAAAAATTTAGACGACAGAATTTCTCTCGAAAATTTTATTCCGATTTTCAAACCCGTTTTTGAGGACAATAAAATAAAAAAAGTCTGCCAAAACGGAAAATACGATATCGGAGTGCTGAGAAGCATCGGCATAAATACAAATAATTTCTATTTCGATACGATGGTTGCAAGCTACATTTTAGACCCGGATCAAAAACATGGGATGGATGATTTGGCCGAGAAATACCTTAACTATAAACCCATTTCAATTTCGGAAATAATAGGCGATAAAAAAGATCCCGCAAAAATTTTTGATGTCGATTTGAATGTTCTGAATAATTATGCAAGCGAAGATGCCGATATAACCTTCAGACTGTTTGAAGTTTTGGCAAAAGAATTAGAGAAAGAAGAACTGAACGATATTGCTTTTAATGTTGACTTCCCTCTTGTTCCCGTGTTGGAAGATATTGAAAGAGAAGGAATAAATGTTGATAAAAAAACTTTAAATGAGTTAAGTATTGAACTTCAAAATTTATTGGAATCATTAACTGAAAGCATATATAAATTAGCCGATACGGAATTTAATATAAATTCACCGAAACAACTTCAAGAAATTTTATTCAAAAAATTGGGGTTAACTCCAACTAAAAAAACAAAAACCGGATTTTCTACAGACGCCCGTTCCTTGGAATATATCAGAGGCGAACACGATATTATTGAACTGTTATTGGACTACAGGCAGATATCAAAATTAAAATCTACTTACGCAGATTCGTTGCCGAATATGATCAATCCGAAGACAGGCAGAATACATACTTCGCTTAATCAGGTAGCGGCTTCTACCGGGAGATTGGCAAGCAATGATCCCAACCTTCAAAATATTCCTATCCGTACAGAAAGAGGTAAGGAAATAAGAAAAGCTTTTGTCGCAAGAGATAAAAATCACGTTATATTAAGCGCCGACTACAGTCAAATAGAATTAAGAATAATGGCAAGCATCTGCGGAGACGAGGGATTGCTGAAAGCATTCAAAAACGGAGAAGATATTCATAAAAGCACCGCCTCCCTTGTATTTATGGTTGACCCCGAAGATGTTACGCCCAATATGAGAAGAAAAGCTAAGGAGGTAAATTTCGGAATTTTGTACGGTATCGGTTCTTTCGGATTGAGTACAAGGTTAGGTATTACAAGAAAGCACGCGAAAGAAATTATCGAGACTTATTTTAATACATTTAAAAAAGTAAAACAGTACATGGAAGATACGGTTGCCAAAGCAAAAGAAAAAGGATATGCTGAAACACTACTCGGAAGAAGAAGATATTTGAAAAACATAAACAGCAGCAACAGAGTTGTGCGTCAATTTGAAGAAAGAGTTGCCATAAATATGCCTATTCAAGGCACTGCGGCAGATATGATAAAAATTGCAATGATTAAAATTCACAATGAATTAAAAAAACGTCAATCAAAAACAAAAATGATCTTGCAAGTGCACGATGAGCTTTTGTTTGATGCACATAAAGATGAAGTTGACGAACTTCTGCCAATAATAAAGGACTTAATGGAAAACGCAATGCCGATGGAAGTGCCAATCTTGGTTGATACCGGTATTGGTGATAATTGGCTTGATGCACATTAAAAAAAAATGAATTTTTGTTAAAGATTCCCGATATTTCTAAAATATCGGGAATCTAAAATTTGGGGAATCTGTGGTTTCA
>CAZAOG010000037.1:0-21528 GCA_964486645.1 uncultured Ignavibacteriaceae bacterium
TTAATAATTTAAATTGCTACCCAGCCATTTTTCTATTTCCTTAACACTCATTCCTTTTCTGCGGTGGTAATCCAAAATTTGATCTTTTCCCAATTTACCTACGTTAAAGTATTTTGACTCGGGATGTGAAAAATAAAGTCCGCAGACACTTGCAGCCGGGAACATCGCCAAGCTTTCGGTAAGTGTGATCCCCGTGTTTTCCGTTACGTTCAGCAAATCAAAAATAATCGGTTTTTCCGTGTGATCGGGTTGGGCGGGATAACCGGGCGCCGGACGTATACCGATATATTTTTCTTTTATTCTTTCTTCATTTGTTAAATTTTCTTTCCCGGAATATCCCCAATATTCTTTTCTTACTTTTTCGTGGAGCAGTTCTGCAAACGCTTCGGCTAATCTGTCCGCAACGGCTTTGGCTAATATACTGCTGTAATCATCGTGTTCTTCTTCAAATCTTTCCACGATATTTTCCAAACCGATTCCCGTTGTAACGGCAAAAGCACCGATATAATCCTTTACTTGTGTTTCTTTCGGTGCAATAAAGTCGGCAAGAGCTAAATTTGGTTCTCCTCCGGATTTTTTGTTTTGCTGCCTTAATGAATGTAAAGTAACGGCAGCACCTTTTCTCTCATCATCGGAATAAATTTCAATGTCATCTGCGTTTACCGAGTTTGAAGGGAATATTCCGAATACGCCGTTAGCTGTTAGTAATTTATCGGATATTATTTCATCCAGCAGTTTGTTTGCATCGTTAAATAATTTTTTCGCTTCCTTGCCGTATTTCTCATTTTCAAAAATATGCGGGTATCTTCCTTTCATTTCCCAGGTTAAAAAGAAGGGCGTCCAATCAATGTATTTTTTAATTTCGCTTAGCGGGAAATCTTTAAATGTTTGTACTCCCGTAAATTTCGGTTTTACCGTATTGCAGGAGTTCCAATCAATTTTTAATTTATTATTTCTTGCTTCCTCTAAACTTATCAGGATTTTTTCTTTTCTCTTGGTTAAATAATTTTCTCTTAATTCGGTGTATTCCTTTTTAAAATTGTCGGTAAATTCTTTATTAACTTTTTCGTCTTTGTTTAAAAGACTGCTGACAACGGGTACGCTTTTTGAAGCGTCTAAAACGTGAATTGTGGTGCCGCTGTAATTTTGACAAATCTTTACAGCCGTATGAATTCTGGAAGTTGTTGCACCGCCGATAAGAAGGGGTGTTTTAAAGCCTCTTCTTTCCATTTCCTTGGCTACGTGAACCATTTCATCAAGCGAAGGCGTGATCAATCCGCTTAATCCAATAATGTCAACTTCTTCCTCGATTGCCGTTTGTAAAATCTTATCGGCCGAAACCATTACTCCCAAATCAATAACATTGTAACTATTGCAACTTAAAACCACGCCGACTATATTTTTTCCTATATCGTGTACATCGCCTTTTACTGTAGCAAGAAGTACCTTGCCCGCCCCTGCTGTGTCACCTACGTTTTGCTTTTCCTCTTCTATGTATGGTGTTAGATAAGCCACCGATTTTTTCATCACTCTTGCGCTTTTTACAACCTGGGGTAAAAACATTTTACCGGAGCCAAACAAATCACCCACAACGCTCATTCCGTCCATTAAAGGTCCTTCTATAACATCTATGGGTTTTGGATATTTTTGTCTTGCCTCTTCGGTATCCTGCTCAATAAAATCAACTATGCCTTTTACCAACGAATATTTAATTCTTTCTTCTACGGATGAATTCCTCCATTCTTTTTTAACGACATCTTTTTTGTCTTTGCCCTTAACGGTTTCCGCAAATTGAATCAGCTTCTCGGTTGCTTCGTTGTTTCTGTTAAATATTACATCTTCGACAAGGGTCAACAAATCTTTTGGTATTTCTTCATAAACTTCCAGTTGTCCGGCGTTAACAATTCCCATATCCATTCCGGCTTTTACGGCGTGATAAAGGAATGCGGAATGTATTGCTTCCCTAACAACATTATTTCCCCTGAACGAAAAAGACAAATTACTTACCCCGCCGCTTACCTTTGCCAAAGGAAGGTTTTGCTTAATCCATTTTGTCGCTTCGATATAGTTAACCGCGTAATTATTGTGCTCTTCCATTCCGGTTGCAACGGTTAAAATATTGGGGTCAAAAATTATATCCTGCGGAGCAAACCCTACCTGTTCGGTCAATATTTTATATGCTCTTTCGCACACCGAAATTTTCCTTTCGTACGTATCGGCTTGTCCTTTTTCATCAAACGCCATAACGATAACCGCCGCGCCAAAGCGAAGAACTTCTTTTGCGTGATTTATAAATTCCTCTTCTCCTTCCTTTAAACTGATGGAGTTTACAATACCTTTACCCTGAAGACATTTTAACCCTGCATTTATCACGCTCCATTTTGAAGAGTCCAGCATAATAGGAAGTTTTGCTATATCGGGTTCGGAAGCAATCAGATTGAGAAATTTTGTCATGGCGGTTTCCGAATCAATCATTCCCTCGTCCATATTAATGTCTATCACTTGAGCGCCGCCCTCTACTTGATGACGAGCAACAGACAAAGCTTCTTCATATTTTTCTTCTTTTATAAGTCGTGCAAATTTTTTAGAACCCGCAACGTTTGTTCTTTCACCTATATTGATAAAGTTTGATTCGGGTCTTACCACAAGCGGTTCAAGCCCGCTTAATCTTAAATAAGGTTCTGTTTGTTTAATTTTTCTCGGCGGATATTTTTTTATTTTATCCGAAATTTCTTTTATATGTTCCGGGGTTGTACCGCAGCACCCGCCGACAAGGTTTATAAACCCGCTTTCGCTAAAGTCTTCCAGCACGTTCGATGTTATGTCCGGTGTTTCGTCGTAATTTCCCATTTCGTTGGGTAAGCCGGCATTGGGATAAACCGACAGATAAACATTTGCAATGTTAGACAGTTCTTCAACAAACGGTCTCATTTGCTTTGCACCCAATGAGCAGTTAAGTCCAACGCTTAAAAGGTTCTTGGTGTGCGAAATCGAAATCCAAAACGCTTCGGTTGTTTGTCCGGAAAGAGTTCTTCCGCTTTGGTCTATAATAGTTCCGCTTATCATAATCGGCAAATCAATTCCTTTTTCCGCACAAACTTTATCAACGGCATAAATGGCAGATTTAGCGTTTAACGTATCGAAGATAGTTTCAATCATTAATATATCCGCGCCGCCTTCCACCAAAGCTTTTGCGGATTCATAATATGCATTCATCATTTGATCGAAAGTAACGGCTCTGTAACCGGGATTGTTTACATCGGGTGAAAGAGAAAGCGTTTTGTTGGTTGGGCCCAATGCGCCGGCTACGAACCTCGGTTTGTCTTTTTCCGTGCCGTTAAATTCGTCAGCGACTTCCCTGGCAATTTTTGCAGCCCGGTAATTTATCTCGTAAACATATTCTTCGGTGTGATAATCAGCCTGTGAAATCGACGTTCCGTTAAACGTGTTCGTTTCAACAATATCGGCACCCGCATTAAAATATTCTCTGTGAATGTTTTTGATTATCTCGGGCTGTGTGATGGAAAGGATGTCGTTATTCCCCATTAAATCGTATGGGTGATCTTTGAACCTTTCGCCTCTAAAATCTTCTTCATTTAAATTCTGGTTCTGGATCATTGTTCCCATCGCACCGTCAAGAATCATAATTCTTTTTTCTAATATTTTTTTTATTTTATTTATTTTGTCCATCATTTTTGTATTAATTATTTTCTTTTGGCTAATTCGTTTTGTAAAGGATTATAAATATAATTAAATTGCTTTCTATTAAAAACTAACCTAAAAAAGAGTTTAAAATGATAGTTGTAACAGGCGGAGCCGGATTTATAGGTAGTGCCGTTGTTTGGAAACTTAACAGGCTGGGACAAAACAACATTTTAATTGTTGACGAATTGGGAACTACCGACAAATGGAAAAACTTGGTCGGTCTTGATTTCAAAGACTTTGTCCACAAAGATATTTTTATAGAAAAAATTAAAGAGGGAAACAAATATTTAATTGAAGCAGTTATTCATCTCGGCGCCAACTCCTCAACCACAGAAAAAGATGCCGATCATCTATTGACAAACAATTATAAATATACAAAAACACTCGCAAAGTTCTGTTTGAAAAATAATATTCGTTTTATCTATGCCTCATCGGCGGCTACTTACGGCGACGGTTCTTTGGGTTTTAAAGACGATGAATCGATTTGTATGAGTCTAAGACCGCTTAACATGTACGGTTATTCAAAAGCTTTTTTTGATATTTGGGCTTTAAAGGAAAACATTTTTGACAGCATTGTGGGACTAAAATATTTTAACGTCTACGGTCCGAATGAATACCACAAGGAAGACATGAGAAGCGTGGTTCACAAAGCCTTTGAACAAATTAGGGACACGGGGAAGGTTAAACTTTTCAAATCAATGAACCCGAATTACAAAGACGGCGAACAAATGCGCGATTTCATTTACGTAAAAGATGCCGTCGATATGACGCTTCACTTTTTAACCAACAAAGATAAAAACGGATTGTACAATGTCGGCTCCGGTAAAGCAAGAACGTGGAAGGATTTGGTTACCGCAATTTTTAATTCGATGGATAAGCCGGTTAATATTGAATTTATTGACCTGCCGGAGCACCTGTTGAAAAAATATCAGTACTTTACGGAAGCCGATATAGAAAAAATTAAAAACGCAGGATACACCAAAGAGATAACTTCGCTTGAAGACGGCGTGAGTGATTACGTTAAAAATTATCTTATTCCGGATAAACATCTTGCCGAATAAATTTTGAGCAGCAAATGAAATTAGCCACACTCTGCTACGTTAAAGATTTACAAAACAACCAAACCTTGATGCTGTACAGAAACAAGAAAGAAAATGATTACCACAAAGGAAAATGGAACGGACTCGGCGGGAAATTAGAACCGGGTGAAACTCCCGAAGAATGCGCGATTAGAGAATTAAAAGAAGAATCGGGCTTTACGGTTAAAAACCCCAATCTAAGGGGACTTATTACTTTCCCCAATTTTGACGGTGTTGACGATTGGTATGTTTTTATTTTTACAATCACCGACTATACGGGAAAATTAATTGATTCACCCGAAGGAAGACTTGAATGGATACCGAACGATAAACTTACTTCTCTAAATCTCTGGGACGGAGATAAAATTTTTTTAGAATGGTTAAATCAAGATAAATTTTTTAGTGCCAAGTTTAATTATGAAAACGGGAAGTTTGTCGATTATGTTGTAACCTTTTATTAATCCGGACGTTTTATAAACGAGTTCTTTAGAAAAACAAGAATTTTTTAAAGTTATCTTCGTCACGTATCTTATAATTCATCTCAAAACTATGGCTTGCCGATAAAGTTTTTATTAAATTTATTTTATCTTCTTTTCTTATAACAAAAAACAAAGAAATGGATAGTATTAAAAAACCTGTTAAAATTGCGGACTTCGATTCGCTAAAGGAAAAAACACCCGCACACGCCAAAGTGTTAAATACAGATCTTGTAATTATAAAATATGAAAAAAACGTTTCCGTGCTTTACGGAAGATGCTTGCACAGAGGTGCGTTGTTAAGCGACGGTTATATAGAGGGAAACAATTTAATATGCGGTTTGCATTTCTGGGATTACAGATACGATTCGGGCGTTAGCGAATATAATCCCCAAGAAACATTACACAAATTTAAATCCGCAATTGAAAACGGTGCCGTGTACGTTGACGAAGAAGAAATAAAAGATTTTGAAGTTGAGCTGCCTTCCCGTTTTAATTCCGGTGAATACTTGGGCGAATATATTGATACCCATCCCGAAAATACGGAACCGTACGGATACTACATAAAAGAACTCGCTAAAAACGGTTTAAGTAAAACCGGGAGTCACGGACCAAGCGCCTCTATGGGGGTTGACAGAAACACCCTTCCCAAATGGGAAAATATACAAATACTCCCCGCGCAGTTCGCAAAAAAACCGCTTTTGGACGAAGAAGAAGTAAACACAAAAGTAATTATCGGAAAGAATGCCAAAAAGCCGTTGGAATTGGAAATGCCGATTTTTGTTTCTGATATGTCCTTCGGCGCTTTATCGAGAGAAGCAAAAATATCTTTGGCTAAAGGTTCCGAAATGGCGGGAACGGGAATTTGTTCGGGAGAAGGCGGAATGCTCCCCGAAGAAAAGGAAAACAATTCAAGATATTTTTACGAACTTGCATCCGCAAAATTCGGGTTTGGTTTCGATAAATTAAAAAACGTTCAGGCTTTTCATTTTAAGGGCGGACAGGGTGCCAAGGCAGGTACGGGCGGACATCTACCCGGCAGTAAGGTAAGCGCTGAAATAGCGAGGGTAAGGGGACTTCGGGAAGGTGTGACTGCAATTAGTCCCTCAACTTTTATTGACTTAAAAACCGTGGAAGATTTTAAAAATTTAGCCGACAAAGTAAGAGAAGTCTCCGGCGGTATTCCAATCGGATTTAAATTGGCTGCGAGCCGTATTGAAGAAGATATTGATTTTGCACTGCAATGCGGCGCCGATTATATTATTCTTGACGGCAGAGGCGGTGGTACGGGTTCGGCACCTACGGTTTTAAGAGATAATATTTGCGTGCCCACTATTCCCGCTTTAGCACGGGCAAGAAAATATTTGGATGAAAAAAATGCCAAAGACGTTTCTTTAATTATCACCGGGGGATTAAGAATTGCGGATGATTTTGCAAAAGCTTTGGCTCTTGGCGCCGATGCCGTTGCTATTGCCAATTCGGCAATTCAGGCTATAGGTTGTTTGGGAATGCGAGCATGCAACACAAATAATTGTCCCGTTGGTGTTGCAACACAAAAAGAACATTTGAGAGCAAGACTAAATATTGAAAAGTCCGCCGAACAGCTCTATAATTTTTTAACCGCTTCAAATACTCTTATAAAAGTTCTTGCGCGCGCCTGCGGTTATGATGATATAAGCAAGTTCAACATAAACGATTTAACAACCTTTAATTACGATATTCACAGACTGACGGGAATTCCTTACGCGGGGGTTTCCTGATCTATTTTTAACAAGAAAAAATTGGAATGATATGAAAGCAACTGATTTATTTATAAAAGCACTGGAAAACGAAGGTGTGAAATATATCTTCGGATTACCGGGAGAAGAAAATTTGGATTTTCTAAATTCCCTAAAAAATTCAAAAATAAAATTAATACTAACGCGCCATGAACAAGGAGCTGGATTTATGGCGGCAACTTACGGAAGACTAACCGGTAAACCCGGTGTGTGTTTGGCTACACTCGGACCCGGAGCATCAAACTTGACAACTCCCGCAGCCTACGCACAACTCGGTGCAATGCCGATGATGATGATAACCGGACAAAAACCCATTAAAAAAAGCAAACAGGGAAGATTCCAAATTGTGGATATTGTAGAATTAATGAGACCGATAACAAAGTACACCAGGCAGATTGTAAATGGCAACAATATTCCGTCCATAGTAAGGGATGCTTTCCGGTTGGCAATAGAAGAAAGACCCGGAACGGTTCATTTGGAACTACCGGAAGACGTTGCCGCGGAGGAGTGCGATTATAGAATTTTTGAAGTAATCGGTCACCGGAGACCTGATGCAGATGAACAATCCCTTGAAAAAGCCGCAGAAATGATTGAAGCCGCAAAAATGCCGCTGGTTCTAATCGGTGCAGGTGCAAATAGAAAACGAACGAACAAAGCATTAAATAAATTAATTAAAAAAACCGGACTTTACTTTTTCAATACTCAATTGGGAAAAGGTGTTATTGATGAAAGACATCCTAAATACTTAGGCACCGCGGCACTGTCGGATAACGATTTTATTCACTGCGCAATTAACCGGGCGGATTTGATAGTTAATGTGGGACACGACGTTATAGAAAAGCCTCCGTTTTTCATGGAAGAAGGAGGTACAAAAGTTATTCACATTAATTTCTTTCCTGCGGAGATTGATCAGGTATATTTCCCCCAACTAAATATTGTTGGTGATATTGCAACCTCTATAGACAAATTAGCCGATAAGGTTAAGATTAGTAACAATTGGGACTTTTCTTATTTTGATGAAATTAAAACCGATGTTGAAACACACCTTTCAAAATATTTTAATGATCCGCGTTTCCCGATTCTTCCGCAGCGATTGGTAAACATAGTCAGAGAATTACTGCCCGAAGACGGTATTGTTACTTTGGACAACGGCATATATAAAATTTGGTTTGCGCGAAATTACAAATGTTATCAACCCAATACCCTGTTGCTTGATAATGCTTTGGCAACTATGGGGGCGGGATTGTCTTCCGCCATTTGTGCCAAAATTTGCTACCCCGAAAAGAAAGTGGTTTCCGTTTGCGGTGACGGCGGTTTTATGATGAACTCACAGGAATTGGAAACCGCTGTGCGCCTTGGGTTGAACCTTGTTGTTATCATTTTAAATGACGGAGCATACGGAATGATAAAATGGAAACAGGAAGGAATGGGGTTTGAAGATTTTGGTTTAAATTATAATAATCCCCATTTTGTAAAATATGCAGAAAGTTACGGCGCAATCGGACACAAACCCTCAAGCGATGAAAACTTTAGAGAAATATTGTCCGAATGCTTAAATACCGACGGTGTTCATGTAATTGATTTGGCAATAGATTATTCTCTTAATCATTCAATTTTGAATGTATTATTAAAAGAAAAAACGTGTATTTTGTAAGATAATTTAATTTTGAAATTTCAATTGGTACTAACTATAAATGACAAATTACTATCAATAATTAATAAACTTACTTAAAAAGAAAAATATTTGTAACCTTTAGAAGGGTTACCAAACAACAGATATAAAGCAGGTAATAAATATGCTGAAAGTAACGTCGCCATACGATTTAAGTCTAATTAAAGAAATTCCTTTAGTGGGGGAAAAAGAAGTAGAGCAAGCTCTCGCTGCAGCTTACGGTTTGTTTCTCGACCAAACAAAATGGATACCCGCGCACGAACGTATTGCAATTTTGGAACGAACCGCCGCAATAATGAACAACCGAATTGAAGAACTGACAAAAACAGCTTCTCTTGAAGGAGGAAAGCCTTATGTAGATTCTAAAGTTGAGGTGCTGCGGGCGATTAACGGGGTAAAAATAGCGGCGGAACAAATTGCTCAACTAAAAGGTGAACAAATCCCAATGGGATTGACGAAAGCCTCTGAAAACAGAATCGCTTTTACAATGAGAGAACCTATCGGGGTGGTTTCATCCATCAGCGCCTTTAATCATCCGTTGAATTTAATTATTCATCAATCCGTCACCGCCGTTGCGGCAGGTTGCCCCGTAATAATAAAACCTGCTTTAACAACACCTTTATCATGCCTGGCTTTTGTTGAAATTTTAAAAGAAGCGGGCTTGCCGAAAGGATGGTGCCAAGCGGTTATTTGCGAAAACGATGCCGCCGAAAAATTAGTAACCGACGAAAGAGTAAATTATTTCTCTTTCATCGGTTCTGCAAAAGTGGGCTGGTATTTACGTTCCAAATTATCTCCGGGTACACGTTTTGCATTAGAACACGGCGGTGCAGCCCCCGTAATTGTAGAAAAAGATGCCGAACTTGATAAAATGCTTCCCGCTCTTTTAAAAGGAGGTTTTTATCATGCCGGACAGGTTTGTGTTTCCGTACAGCGTGTTTTTGTTAACGAAGATATTTGCGATGAAGTTGCAAATCGTTTGGCCGAAATGGCGGGCAAATTGAAAGTGGGAAATCAAATGGATGAAAAAACCGAAGTAGGTCCTCTTATTTTACCAAAGGAAGTAGATAGGGTAGAAGAATGGGTAAACGAAGCGGTAGAGGCAGGTGCAAAATTATTGTGCGGGGGAAAACGGATTTCCAATACCTGTTACGAGCCGACGGTATTACTGAACCCCCCGCTGAATGTTCGTGTTTCAACTTTGGAAATATTCGGACCCGTGGTTTGCGTTTATTCTTATTCAAACAGAGATAAGGCTATTGAAATTGCAAATGGTTTGGATGTTCATTTCCAAGCCTCCGTTTTTACCAATGATTTGAATGTTGCCTTGGATTGTGTAAAAAAACTTAATGCAACCGCGGTTATGGTTAACGACCATACGGCGTTTCGTGTAGATTGGATGCCCTTTGGAGGCAGAGATACATCTGGTATGGGTATGGGGGGAATTCAATATTCCATGCACGAAATGACAAGAGAAAAATTAATGGTAATTAAAAGCGATGTTTTATAAAAAGGGAAAACAATGAAAGTAAGAAATATATTTATCTTCACATCAATAATTCTGTTGGCTTCGATAGCAATAATTTCAATCTACTGGAATCCGGTATTATGGAGCTTGGTTATTGTCGGACCTATTGTGTTGTTGGGTTATGCGGATATTTTTCAGAAGAAGCACGCAATAATAAAGAACTTTCCGGTAATTGGTCATATTAGATATATGTTGGAAGCAATTCGTCCGGAAATTATGCAATATTTTGTAGAAACGGATACCGAGGGAAGACCAATCAACCGGCTTTTCAGGTCCTTAATTTATCAACGGTCAAAAAAAGTAATCGACACAACTCCGTTTGGAACACAATTTGACATTTACCGTACGGGGTACGAATGGATGGGACATTCTGTTTATGCTAAAAATTATAAAGAATTGGGAGACGAACCCAGGGTACTTGTCGGCGGCACCGACTGTAAAAAACCTTATTCCGCAAGCATTTTAAATATATCGGCTATGAGTTTCGGTGCGTTAAGTAAAAATGCCGTTTTAGCTATGAACAAAGGCGCCAAATTAGGCGGGTTTGCACAAAATACAGGTGAAGGCGGGCTAAGTCCATATCATAAAAAATACGGGGGTGATTTAATCTGGCAAATCGGTACGGGATATTTTGGTTGTCGTACAAAAGACGGAAATTTTTGCCCAGATACTTTTCAAAAAACCGCCGTTATTCCTAATGTAAAAATGATAGAAATAAAAATTTCTCAAGGGGCAAAACCCGGTCATGGCGGTATTTTACCCGCCTGCAAAAACACACCCGAAATTGCTTCTATTCGTCTTGTGGAGCCTTACAAAGATGTACATTCACCTTCAAGACATACGGCTTTTAACGACGCCGAAGGATTAATGCATTTTATTAAATTATTAAGAGAGCTATCCGGGGGCAAGCCGGTAGGTTTTAAATTATGCGTGGGTAAAAAAGAGGAGTTTGTTGATATCTGCAAAGCAATGTTATCTACCGGAATTAAGCCCGACTTTATCACTATAGACGGGGGTGAAGGCGGAACGGGCGCCGCTCCAATTGAGTTTTCCAATTCGTTGGGTATGCCTTTAAGAGACGGATTGGCTTTTGCCGTAGATACATTAATGGGTTATGATTTAAAAAAAGATATTAAAATCATTGCTTCCGGTAAAATTTTTAACGGCTTTCACATTGTCAGGGTTTTGGCGTTGGGAGCCGATATGTGTAACAGCGCCCGCGCAATGATGATTTCCGTAGGGTGTATACAATCATTGCAGTGTAATTTAAATACCTGCCCGGTCGGTGTTGCAACCCAAGATAAAACCCTTATGAAAGGATTGGATGTTGAAGACAAGGCAAAAAGGGTCGCTAATTTTCACAAAGAGACAATGAAAAGTTTTCTTGAACTAATAGCAGCTGCCGGTATCACTAAGCCGGAGGAATTGAATCGCTCTTTTATCAACAGAAGAGTTAGCTTAAATTCCGTTTTGAGGTATGATGAAATTTACCCGTATATAAAAAAAGGTAGTTTAATTTAACACTATAAAAAAACATTAAATTACTTAAAATAAAATGGGTGTAAAACAGACCGTCGTAAATCACATTGATCATCAATAAATAATAAAATCACTAATGTAATATGATAAAAAATTATAGATCTTTAAAAATACGTAAAATTCACAGATACCTCGGACTTTTTATAGGTCTTCAATTTATTCTGTGGACGGTTAGCGGAATATATTTCAGTTGGACGGATATTAATGAAATACATGGTGATCAGTTTAAAAAAGAGCAGATTGTTTATGAGCCGTTCAGCAAATTGATAAGTCCCGCCGAATTAGAGAATAAACCCAATATCATTTCCATTGAATTAAGAGAAATAAATAAAAAACCCTATTATTGGATTAATAAAAATTCTCTTTATAACGCCGAAACCGGAAAAATTAAACGGGGCATAACAAAAGACGAAGCATTAAACATTGCCGCAAGATTTATGAAGGATGATTTGATTGTAAAAGATATTCGGCTTATTACAAAAACGGACAAGCAGCATGAATACCGACAAAAATTGCTGCCCGCTTATGTTATCTCTTATGATCATGACGAAGCGGTGAAAGCATACGTTTCCGCAAATGACGGAGCTTTTCAAACAGTAAGACACCGCAGTTGGCGCTGGTTCGATTTTCTTTGGATGACCCATACAATGGACTATGAAGGCAGGGATAATTTTAACACAACCTTATTAAGAGCTTTTTCTCTTTTGGGTTTAATTACGGTATTAAGCGGATTTCTTTTATGGTACATTTCTTCGCCTACTGTCAGAAAAATAATCAATAAATTTAAGAAAAGAGTTTGAAATTAAAAATTACCGTTATTGCTCAAGCAGTAACGAATATATTATTAAAGAAAACAGTATACTTTAACTTATTTGAAAATAGAAATGAAAAAACTTTTTGACGGCGTTAAAGAATTCAGTAAAAAAGAATTTAAAAAAAACAAAGAACTTTTTAAGCGGTTAAGTAAGTCTCAACAACCTCATACTTTGTTTATTGGGTGTTCGGACTCAAGAATTGTTCCCGGGTTAATAACAAAAAGTCTGCCCGGAGAATTATTTGTAATTAGAAACATCGCAAATGTAGTTCCATATTATCACGCCTCTTCGGAATACTTGTCCACCACATCCGCCATCGAGTATGCAGTATTAGTTTTAAATATTAAAAATATTATAATCTGCGGACACTCAAATTGCGGGGGATGCAGAGCGCTTTTTATGAGTGATAATGAGTTGGAGAAAATACCCCACACAAGAAAATGGCTTGATTTGGTAAAAAACGTAAAAGAAAAAGTTGAAAATATTTCCGAAGATTTGAAAGATAAAAACGATATCGAATGGCTGGTAGAGCAGGAAAATATCATCGAACAAATGAATCATTTGCTGTCTTATCCCTTTGTTGAAGAAAGATTTAAAAAGGGGAAAATAAATATTTACGGTTGGTATTATCATATAGGAAGAGGAGCGGTATATAATTATAATGTGAAAACAAAAATATTTGAGGAAATAAAATAACAGGTTTTTAAGAATTAAAAGAAACAACCATGAAAACACAATGGCAAAAACTTGCCGCTATATCTTTCTCTCAACTTGCCGAAGCAAGAATACAACTGCATCGGGGAGTGCAGCTTGCGGCTTTAACGGGCAGAGCCTTTCTTCCAAAAGTTAATGACGACCATTTTGCATCATTAAGATGGATAAAAGATAAAAACATTTTATCGGGTCAAGCTTGGGGAAGTGGTAATTATAAGACGGCTATAAATTTTAGCAACTTTTCTGTTTTACTGTTAGACGAAAACAACGAAATAAAAAATGATTTTTTTCTCAACGGAATATCTTACAATAACGCTTTTGAAAAGTTAAAAGAAATGGTTGAAAGTACGGGAGAAGATGCGGGTAAACTTTCCGTTTCTCTTCCTTACGAAATTCCTAATTATCCCCCGGCAGAAAATGAAAACTTTAATTTATTCAATAAAACATTTTTTGAAGAATTGTCTAAATATTTTGCTAACGCAAATTTGATTTTGGAAGACGTTGTTAAAAACAACTTAGAAGCATCGGGAGTTGAATGCTGGGCTCATCATTTTGATATTGCCGCCCTGCTTGTGTTGGAAGGCAGCAAAAACAACTACAAAAGTGTTGGTGTCGGTCTTTCACCCGGCGACGATAATTACAACCTCCCTTATTTTTATATCACTCCATATCCGTATCCTAAAACGGAAAATGTTGCTCTTCCGGAATTATCTTCGGGAGGTTTTTGGCATACAAAGGACTGGGTGGGTGCAATATTAACCGCCGAAAGTATTTTAAAACTCGATTCTTCGGAAGAACAGCAAAATGCAGTGGAAGGGTTTATTAATACGGGAATAAAAGAAAGTAAGGTTTTGCTTTAAATTTAGCAACCCGATATCTCAGAGATATCGGGTTGCTAACAATAGTTTTATGAAATCAACTATAAAAATTTGTAATAAAAAGTAACCCTTCCCGTTACCGAGGCTTCAATGCTGCTTCCCGATAGAGGCGTTTCATAAGTTTCTATTTGAATGTTCGGCATAATTGAAACCTGTTTGTGAACCTTAAAATCCAATCCGGCCAAAATATAATTTCTTGAATCCCCGTTAGAAAGGTTGTGTGTATTGGGATCAAAATAATCGTATCTTCCTACAAGTTGAATTTTATCCGCTAATGCTAAATTACCAAAAACAGATATGCCGAAAGAATTTTTGTTTTGCAATGCTGTTCCGTCGTTAAATCCGTTTTGCCTGGACTGTATAAATGTTTCTACACCAAAAGAATATTTCTTTCCTGATCTGTATCCGATGAACAAGGAAGATGTATATACTCCGTTCGAGACGCTGTTGTTAGTGAACGCAGAAAACGGGTTTTTAATTTCTCCTCTTGGACTGTAATCTCCGTTTATTGTAATCGCAAAGTTTTTAAATGGTAATATTTTTAAGTGTACATAAAATCTTTTGTATTTGTCTGTTTCGGGTTTGTTGCTGTTTCCGTTGCCAATCAAAATCCAATAACTGAAAACTCCTTTTTTGTCAAGTTTGCCCTTTAATCCGATCCCAAGGTCTCTCGAACTTTCAATTTTTCTTAAATCCATTATGGTCTTTTCTAAAGATCTGTATCCCCAATATTTTTCGGATATGGAAAAAGACGGGGAAGGCTGGAGACCGAAAACAATAGTTTGATTTTTAAATGCTTTCCACTGTAAATATGCATCTTTTACGTTGGCGGTAAATTTCCCGTTTCCCGCAACAACATTATTGCTCATTTCAAATCTAACTCTCGTTTTAAAGTCGGTTGATATTTTATTGTCGTAGGTTAAATAAATTCTTCTGAATTGAAAAGCTTGAAAGTCCTGTGCGCCTTTATTTGCAACATTTTTTACCGTACTTAAAGAAGCATCTCGGGATACGTTGTAAAAATAATCCCCGAACATTAAACCGCTTAATTTACCTTGTGCAAAAGATAAATTTAAAGAAAACATGTAAGTTACAGTCAATAATAAAAATATTTTTTTCATATATCTCTCTGAAATGTTAATGAATATTTAATTAATTATTTCCTAAATGTACAGAGTTATTGTTACCTAACTGTTAAGAGATTATTAATAAATTGTTAAATCTGTTTTTATCTTTAAAGTTATAAGATATGAAGAAATTAAATTTTCAACCGCACAAGAGCAAAAAATCATTTCATACAAATTATCATCTTCATGATTTGGCGGAGAAGCACGGGAAAAATTTACTGATACAGTGGGGTGTCGGTTATGAAGAGTTCGGCAAAGATTTAAGAAACGAAAAAGTGTGGGAAAAAGGAAAAGACAAACCGGATTTAATAATCAAATATAAAATGAAATCAGCCTTGCTGGATTGGAAGGGCAAACATGATTCTGTTTGGAAAATAAATAAACGAGCTTTCGACTCATATTTAGTTTGGGGCAAGAAATTAGATCTTCAAGTAATTATTGCTTTTGCCCTTTTTGATAACAATAATATTCTGATTGATTTTCTTTTCTCAAAAATTAGAAGCAACAATTATATAATCTCAAACAAAAAGGAATGGGATAAAAACGACACTGTTGTTTTTACTGAGGAATTACCCGCTTTTACTAAAGCCAATATTCTAAAAGCTTTTTAGGTTTACAAATACGATAGTGCCGCCGGTGCTGTTTTCGGTTACCAACGGCTTTTTGCCGGGGTGATTTAATTTTTGGTAATTAAAAATAATACCCGATTGAAAAGTAGAAAAGTATGTCGCCCCAACTGATTGGTTTGTTCGGCAAGCTTCTTTCAAATTTAAAACTTCTGCCGACAGAAAAATCAGCCGGACCTATGGGTGTGTCAAATGAAATGGTTGCGCCTATACCGTGCCTTAAATCTTTAAATCTAATTTGATCTGGAAAAACCCATATTGAACCCAAATCATATCTGAATTTTAAATAAGTATTAAAAAATATTTTAAATGGCAGTTTATATCTATACCCCAAGGAAAGTAAAAAAAGCTGTCTGCCTCTAAACTCATGATCCCTCATACCGAAAAAATTAGATTGTCCGCCTAAAGAATATTGCTGACTAAGCGGCAAAGTATTATCGCCAAACCCTATATTAATTCTCGGATAAATAGTATGTGATTTTCCAAAGGTAAAATAATTTTTGTAAAAGAATTCCGCTTTAACGTAACTTACATCTCCGCCAAATGTCGACTGCCCTGTTTCGTAATAACCGCTAAAATAAATTCCTTTTGTCGGATACGGATATTTATCCTGTGTATCGACTATAGATTTTAATCTAAGGCTGAATAATCTGTCTCTGCTTCCTGTAACTGCGTTTCCGGATTTTATTTTTATCTCATCTACTTCCAATTTTCCTGTTAAAGTTACGTTTCCCAATTTTTTTACCTGTGTTCCAACCGTTACAGATCCACCGTAAAATATTTGTCTGTATTCTCCTGTTATAGACCTGGAAAACCTGGTTTCAGAAATAACGGGATCGTCTTCATAGGTATGTATATCATTAAATTTATAAAACATATTTATATTATATGTAAGATATGTGTTGAATATTCTGTTTGCCCTGTGTTCCAAAATATATGATTTTATTCTGTTGCTCAACGAAACCAAAAGTCCGAGTTCTGTTCCCGTGCCCATTAAATTTTCATCTCTTATATCAAAACTAACTTGAGCTTTGTTCTCATTATCTAATCGAAAACCGAATCTTAATAAGCTGCTCGGTTTATCGTTTAGTTTTATATTTAAATCGTTTTTCCCTTTCTTGTGTTTGTTGGATATAATAATGTTTTCAAAAAGGTTTGTGTTTCTTAAATTATTAAGCCCTTTTTGCAGTTCTTCAAAAGGAAGAAAACCGTTTTCCACAAGGCTAAACTCTCTTAAAATTATGTTTTTATTTGTTTTTGTTTTGCCCGTAATAATAACATTAGAAATTTTCCCTTCGTCTATTTTTACAGACAGTAAACCATTCTTGTTGTTAAAGTTAATCTTTTCAACCCAAGCAAATACATATCCTTTTTTTCTGTAAAACTTTATTACTTCTATTAAGTTAGAATATAGTTTTGATGTGTTATATATTTTGCCCTTTAGTTGAGAAAGAATTTGGTTTACGTGTTTATAATTCTTTGCGCTTGTTCCCGAAACATTTATCTTTTTTATCGTCGGGTTTTTAACTGCAATAATTTTTAATATGTTTTTATTGCCGGCGGTATAAATTTCCGACTTAATGCTTTTATAATTTCCATTTGTAAATAATGAATCCAGATAAAGTATTAAGTCTAAATTTGAAAATTTTTCTTGTTTTCTAAATTTGTTAAAGAAAACTTTTTCTTCTCTTGTTGCTTTATTTCCAACAACAACATTATTAAAGAAGACCAGCGAATCTATTTGTTTTACCGCCGATAAAGAGTCCAATTGTTTTTTTAATCCGGTAATTACTTTTTTAGCAGATAGATATCCCCTTGTAATAATTGAGTCTATATTATTGAAATCCGTTGCTATGTGGTTTTTGAGATCCGGAGTTATTACAACATCGGCGTTTTTTAGCTGATAGTCATTTAATTTTTTCATTGGAATACTCACAACTTGATCTGCAACCACCCAGGGTAAATCCAGCTCTTCTTTTTTGTGAAGTCTGCTTGTTGTGTTAACGGCAATAATAAATTCAGCACCTGTTGTTTTAGCAACATTTACCGGAATGTTTGCAACAAGTCCGCCGTCAACCAACATTAGTGAATCATAAATAACTGGTGATAACAAAAAGGAAACGCTTGCGCTTGCACGCATTGCCTGGCTTATGGAGCCCGATTTAAGCACAACGGGCTCTCCGGAAATTAAATCTGTACAAACGGCTCTGTATTTTGTTCTTAGTTCATCAAAAGATTTATTGATATGCAGGGGTGCTTTAAGCGAAAGAAGATTCAAATAGTTGGAAATTTTTTCTCCGTTGTTTAACGAAGTTGGAATTACGGGTTTGAATCCTTCGAGTCTAAGACTAAATACCGCTTTGTCTTCCGTTATTTTCTGATTTACATATAAATCTCTTCTATTATACTTTCGGTTTAATTTTAAAAGATCGCCCCAATTCGTGTTTCTGGCAATAGAATCTACTTCATCAACACTGTAACCCACTGAAAACAAGCCGCCCACAATACTTCCCATACTGGTTGCGGTAATAATATCAATGTTGATTCCTTCTTCTTTTAATGCCTTTAAAACTCCAATTTGCGCAAAACCTCTTGCACCCCCGCCTGATAAAGCAAGTGCTACCGTTATGTTTTCTGCCGGCACTTGTTGTTTTAATCCAAAAGGAAGTGTTTTTGTTTTTGTATTTACTTTATATGTAAAGGTTTGTGATAGAGCTGTTTGCACAAAAAAAACAGATATAAGAAATAAACACGTAAATATTTTATTGGGATTGATCATAGAGATAAAAAATTAAGCACAAATATAAAATAAGTTAATATAAGTGCTAAATAAACATAAAAATTTATTTTTTATCTTTTTCTCTTTGAACGAGATTTATGTTGTTGTTTTTGCTTTTCTTCGGCAGCTTCCATCATTTTAGACATAAAGCCTCCGGATTTTTTCTTTCCTTTTTTTACAGGTACAAGTTCGGTTCCGTCGTGCTTGTGGTTTATTATATACTGCTGCCCAATTGACAACACATTAAACAAAAAGTAATATAGGTTTAAGCCGGATGGAAAACTCATAAACAAAAGAGTTAAAAAGACAGGCATTATATAAATGATTGCTTTTTGACTAGGATCTTTTACACTCATTTTCTGTTGAAAGTAAGTTGTAATTCCCATCAATATTGCCAAACCGCTTATTTCGCTTATGCCTATTAAAGGCAATTTAAAAGACAGTTTGTAAATAATATCGGGTGCGGAAAGGTCCGTTATCCAACCAAAGAACGGCTGCTGTCTTAATTCAATGGCTGATTTAAACAATCCCCAAAGAGCAATAAATATAGGCATCTGCAGAAGCAGGGGTAAACAACCCCCCGCCGGATTAACCCCGTATGTTGAATACAGCTTCATTGTTTCTTTGCTTACCTTCTGTTTATCGTCACCGTACTTTTCTTTAAGCTCGGTTATCTTCGGCTGAAGAAGCTGCATTTTCTTCATTGACTGAAAACTTTGTTTTGTAAGAGGGTAAAGGGCAAGTTTTATAATTATAGAAAATATAACTATTACAAAACCATAATTGGGAATAAATAAATGAAGAAAGTTAAATAAAGGTAAAAGTATATATTCGGCAATCGGACGAACTATTATTTTTAAACCAAAGAAACTGCCGAAATCTACTATGCCTTGTAATTCGGTGTTATATGTTTTTAATATATCGTAATCTACCGGTCCTATGTAAACTTTAAAGCTTGTTTCTTCATAATTTAGGTTTTTAAACGGTACCGTAATTTGTGCGCTGTATAATTCTTTAACACCGTTTTCGGGTAAGTTTTCCCTGGTTCCCCTCAAATATGCACCTTCAACGGCCGAAGGATCGTCGGGAATTATTATTACTGCAAAATACTTGTTCCTTATATCAACCCAGTTAATATTTCCGTTAAACTCTTTGTCTTCAACCTCGCCGACCGATGTTGCGTCAATCGTTGATTTTTCTCCGCCAGAATATACGCTTGCATCAGAATAATTTGCTTCATCTACAGAATTATATTCTGCAAATCTTATTCCGTTGTTCCATACTACGTTATATGCATTGTTGCTTATGTATCCGTTCAACCCTCCTAATTTAATGCTTGTTTTAATGTGGTATTTATCTCCGTAAAAAGTATAGTCTTTTTTGATATAATGTGTTTTGTCTTGACTATAAACAAATGAAAGGGAAAGAGAGTCAGTGCCGGTAATTTTATAAAAGTATTTGTCTTTATCGGTTTTAAAAAGCAGGTTTCCGGTGTTAATGGCTTTACCGTCTTCAGAAATAAAAGACAAATTTAATGATCCGCCTTTTTTATAATTTATTAATTGAACCTTCGTCTCTTCAATGTTTTGATCTTTTTCTGCGCCAATTGAATACCAATTGTTAAACTTCTTTAAATAATACCTAACTATATTTGCGCCCTTTGTTGAAAACACAATTTTAACCAAATCGTTTTCAATCGTTATCATCTCCCCTTTTTTATCCGAATACTTAAAGTATTTCCCGTAAGAAGTCTTTTTCCGTGGTTGGGTTTTTTCTTTCTTAACTTGTCTTTTATTTTCAACTAATTTTTTATAATTCTCATTAATTTTGGAAGAGTCTTTTTTAACAAGTGTTTTGTTTGGCTTGTTGTTTACGGGGGGTACCGTTGGTTCGGGTGAGTTTAGGTAAAGCCAAACAACCAAAATTGTTCCAATTAATATAAATGCTATTGTTGTATTTTTGTCCATTATTTTTCCGTTAATCTATTGGGTCGTATCCACCTTTAGAAAATGGATTACATCTAAGAATTCTTAAAACAGATTTACCTACGCCTTTTAATACACCATATTTAGAAATAGCTTGCGCAGAGTATTCGGAACAGGAGGGATAATACCTGCAGGATGGTGGGAAAAAGGGAGAAATAATTTTTTGGTAAACTTTAATTAAGAATACAAATAATTTTTTCATTTATATCTTTTCTTTAATTTTATTAATTACATCTAACATGCCAGGCATTATTTCTTTTAGCTTTACATATTTGTTTGTTTTTTCATTAATGTTTTGGGGAGAAAAAATTATTTTTAGTTCAATTTTCTTTTTTGTGCTCTTTAAAATAAGATCTTGTTTATTTAATCTGTAAGTTTCTTTAATAAGTCTCTTAACCCTATTTCTCCAAACAGCACAACCAAGTTTTTTATATACTGCAGGAGTGATTTTTACACCTGTCTTTTCTAAGTTTTCTTCTGCCAAATAAATAGCCTTTATTTTTTTATCGGCAGAGAAAATTGTTACGCCAGATGAAATAACTTTTTTTATTTCTTTTCTGCTTTTAAGTCTTTCAAAAGCAGAAAGCCCGAACTGTTTCAATGAAACTAATTCTCATCGCTTACTGTTAATTTTTTTCTTCCTTTTTTTCTTCTGCTTGCAAGCACTTTTCTTCCGCCTGCACTCTTCATTCTTTCACGAAATCCGTGTTTATTTTTTCTTTTGCGATTGCTCGGTTGATATGTTCTTTTCATTTTTATTCCTTTCTACTCAAAAGAGTGTAAAATTATATAAAAATAGGTAAAAAAACAAGAGAAACTTTGTGGAA
>CAZAOG010000038.1:0-21448 GCA_964486645.1 uncultured Ignavibacteriaceae bacterium
AAACTCATCCCTACTATTCCTTCTTTAAGTGAGAACGTATTGTTAAAATTGTTTTCTCTCAACCTGCTTACCAATTCTTTTGTACGTCTTCCGCTTCGACAGTAAAACAGATAGGTCTCGTCTTTATTTATTTTCGGTAATTTATTTTGAAGTGTGCTGTAAGGGATATGTTCAATTTCCAATTTGTTTTCCTTTAAAAATCCCTCTACCCTTTCAAAGGATTCTCTTATATCTACAACTTTGTATTTCGATAAATCAACATCTTTGTAACTGATTTCATAATTTTCCATTCTTGTGTAGTTTCCGTTGTTTATTTCCGTAATTTGTTTGTTGTTTCCGCAAAGCGGACAGTCTTGGTTTTTCTTCCATTTAATTTTTCTGTTCGAAAGATTCAGCAAGTCAAAAATTAATGATTCGTTTCGCTCCAATCCTTTCCAGCCGAGAATCAATTTTATGGTTTCCAAAGCCTGCAGCGTGCCGAATATTCCGGGTACGACACCAAGCACACCGGATTCCGCGCAGGTGCCGACACACCCTTCTTCCGGTATTTCATTCCACAAACATCTGAAACATCCGCCGTTAATATCTTCCGTAAAATTAAAAACCTGCAGCTGCCCTTCAAACTGATAAATGCTTGATTGAACCAGATTTATTTCTTTCAAATAGCAGGCATCGTGAAGCAGAAATTTTGTCGAGAAATTATCGGTGCAGTCTAAAACAACATCAAACCCGCTAATTATTTTTTCAACATTCTCCGCGTTAATTGCTTCGTCAATTTCCGCAATGTTTGTCCACGGATTGTATTTGTTTATTTTTTCTTTTGATGCTTGTGTTTTAGGCAAACCGACCTGTTTGTAATCAAAAAGAATTTGCCTGTGAAGATTTGTCGTGTCAACTTGGTCAAAATCGCAAATACCTATTTTGCCGATACCGGCCGCCGCGAGATAAAGGATAGCCGGACTGCCTAATCCGCCCGCACCGACGACAAGTACTTTGGAGTTCTTTAATTTTTCTTGCCCCTCCAATCCGAAGTCGGGCAAGTTGATTTGTCTCTTGTAAAAATTTAATTCGTCTTTTTTCATCAGCTTGTTTGTTAATTATTTTTAACCGCAGAATTCACATAGAATATTATTAAACCCCGGATGTTTGTGTTTTTAATGATTGTGGTCTCCGGCACATAACACCCACTTTGATTCAATCGATTGATCCGCATAATGTTCTTTCTTCCAAATCGGTACCGTTTCTTTTACCGCATCAATTATAAATTCGCACGCTCGGAAAGCTTCCCTTCTGTGTCCGGATGTTACAACTATCCTGACCGCCAAATCTCCAATTTGTAAATGTCCGACCCTGTGAACACAAAACGCGTTTAAAATATCAAATTTTTCTTTGGCTTGATTAAGAATCTTTTCTCCTTCTTTTAATGCAAGTTCGTTGTAGGCTTCGTATTCCAAAGATTCAACGGTTTGACCTTGGTTATGGTTTCTCACTCTTCCTTCAAATATTACAACACCTCCGCATTCGGGGGTAACGAGTGATTTGTTTTTATATTCTTCGATAGATGTATTGCTTATTTCAAACATTTCATCCTCCGGCTACGGGCGGAATAAATACAATTGTATCCATTTCATTTAATTCATAGTCAAAATCCTCGTAACAATCGTTTACGGCTACTTTCAGTTCATCTGCGTTCAAAGAAAAATTATACTTTTCTTTCAACTCGTTGTATATTTCCAACGGTTTGTTAAATGCCGTATTGATTACTTCTTCGCTTTTGCCGGCTTGTTCTCTTAAAGCGGCAAAATATTTAACGTTAATTCTCATTAGTTGTCCATTAAATTTTTGATAAGCGGATTTTTAATAAAATCATTTTTTGTTAATTTAGGATCAAAATAAAACAGTGCAAAAATATCTTTTAAAAAACAATTCGTAAATTAAATTATAAATATAACAGGTATTAAAATGAAAAAAAGTATTCTTCTTCTTTTGATAATTCTAATTCCTTTTACTTTTTTGTCAAGCAAAGAAAAGGACAAAAAAGATGACAAAGGACCGTGGAGTTCAAAAACATTTTCCGGTTTAAAATTAAGAAGCATCGGACCGGCTTTTACTTCCGGCAGAATCGCCGATTTTGCAGTAAACCCGGATGACCCTTCCGAGTATTACGTTGCCGCGGCGAGCGGACATATTTGGAAGACAACGAACGCCGGGGTAACGTTCAAACCGGTATTTGATAAATACGGTGTATACTCTATCGGCAGTCTGCGGATGGACCCGAATAATCACAATGTTATTTGGGCGGGAACCGGCGAGAACAATCACCAGAGAGCACTCGGTTACGGAAACGGTATTTACAAATCCGTTGACGGCGGTGCTTCGTGGAAAAACATGGGATTGAAAGAATCGCGTCAAATAGGAATGATACAAATCGATCCGAGAAATTCAAATATTGTTTTTGTAGCGGCTGAAGGTTCCGTTTGGGGACCCGGCGGAGACAGGGGTCTGTATAAAACAACAGACGGCGGAAAGACTTGGAAAAGAGTTTTATATATTAGCGAAAACACGGGCGTTAACAACGTGGTTTTCGACCCGCGAAATCCCGATATAATGTACGCAACTTCCGAACAGAGAAGAAGACACGTTTTTACAAAAATAGGCGGAGGTCCGGAATCGGCGGTTTATAAATCGGAAGACGGCGGCAATACATGGTTTAAAATAATGAAAGGACTGCCCAAGGTTGATATAGGCGGTATGGGCATTGCCGTTTCCCCGGTTAATCCAGATGTTGTCTATTTAATAGTGGAAGCTGCGGAAGGAAAGAGCGGTTTTTTCAGATCCACCAACCGCGGGGCTTCGTGGAAAAAAATGAGCGACTATCATTCAAGCGGACAGTATTATAACGAAATTTTTCCCGACCCGAAAAATGTTGATAAAGTTTATTCTACTCAAACAAGAACAAGATACACTATTGACGGCGGTAAAACCTGGAAGCTTTTGGGCAACAACAAAAGGCACGTTGATGACCACGCGATGTGGATTGATCCTAATAACACAAAACACTTTTTAATTGGCGGGGACGGAGGTGTTTATGAATCATTTGACGGCGGAAAAAACTATTCATTTAAAACCAACTTGCCCATAACTCAATTTTACAGGGTAAACGTTGATAATGAATATCCGTTCTACAATGTTTACGGGGGTACGCAGGATAACAGCAGCTTCGGCGGTCCGTCGAGAACATTAAGCAAAGACGGTATTGTTAACTCCGATTGGTTTGTAACTAACGGCGGTGACGGATTTTGGGGCGCGGTAGACCCGAAAGACCCGAACATTGTTTACGCTGAAGCTCAGTACGGTAATATGGTTCGCTTCGACAGAAAAAGCGGAGAAGCAATTGACATTCGACCCGAACCCGCTAAAGGCGAACTTACTTACAAATGGAACTGGAATACACCGTTAATTATAAGCCCCCATTCCAACACCCGGATTTACACCGCGGCTAATTTTGTTTTCCGAAGCGACGACAGAGGCGATAATTGGAAAAAAATCAGCGGCGATATTACAGCTCAAATTGACAGGAATACCTGGAAAGTTATGGGCAAATACTGGAGTATTGATGCCGTAAGAAAGGATGTTTCCACTTCCCTTTACGGAATGGCCGTTTCACTTGATGAATCGCCCGTTAAAGAAAATTTGTTATACGTCGGAACCGACGACGGCGTAATTCAAGTTTCGGAAGATGCAAAAACCTGGAGAAAAATAGATGAATTTCCGGATGTCCCGAAATACACATACGTAAGCGATATTTTGGCTTCCAAGTTTGATGAAAATACCGTGTACGCCACATTCGATAATACAAAAAGGGACGACTTCAAACCGTACGTTTTGGTCAGTTACGATAAAGGAAACAACTGGGAATCCATTTCGAATAATCTTCCTAAAAACGGTTCGGTACACACAATACAGCAGGACTTCAAAAATCCCAATTTACTTTTTGTGGGAACGGAATTCGGTATTTTCTTCAGTGCGGATGCGGGTAAAAAATGGATACAACTAAAAGGCGGAATTCCCGACATTGCTGTTGAAGATATAGCAATTCAAAAAAGGGAAAACGATTTGGTATTGGCAACATTCGGAAGAGGTTTTTATATTTTAGACAATTACTCTCCCTTAAGGGAAGTTGCGGATTCTGTTTTTAACAAAGAGGCTTACATTTTCCCTGTTAAGGATGCGCTGATGTACATTCAAAACCGAGGAAGATACGGAACGGGTTCAACTTATTTCAGAGCAAAAAATCCGCCCTTCGGAGCTACATTTAGCTATTACTTAAAAGACGTACCCAAAACCAAAAGACAGATACGGAGAGAAAAAGAGAAAAAACTTTTTAAAGAAAGCAAAAAAATACCTCAGCCGAGTTACGATGAATTGCGCGCCGAGGAAATGGAAATAAAACCGTATTTAATTTTTACAATTTACGATGACTCGGGAAACGAAGTACGGAAAATTACAAAGTCTCCTTCAAAAGGAATAAACAGGGTTACTTGGGATTTGAAATACAACAGTCCGAATCCCGTAAAACTAAAAAAAGGGAAATACAATCCAACCGAGAAATCTTCTTCCGGGCTGCTTGCAATGCCGGGTAAATATTCCGTGACAATGAGTTTGTATCACAACGGCAAAATTAAACAATTAGCCGGTCCCGTTTACTTTAACGCTAAGGTTCTTAAAAACACAACACTTCCGGCTAAAGACAGAGCGGAGTTGGTAGCTTTTGAAAGAAAATCATCCGAACTGGCAAAGACGATCATCGGTACGCAAAAATATGCCGAAGAACTCGGAAAGAGAATGCAGGTTATTTTGCAGACTTTAAATGCAACACCTAAAGCCGACGGCAATTTATTGTTAAAAGCCGAATCGATAAACAAAAAAATAAAAGATGCTTTGTTCAAATTTAAAGGTAGAAAGGCAAAAGCAAGTCGTGAAGAAATTCCTCCTCAGCCGGTTCCTTTAAACGACAGGCTGGGTGTATTGATTTATACGCATTGGAGTTCAACTTCGGGCATAACCGGAAACCAAAGAACTGCATACAATGTTCTTTTGGACGAATTTCCGCCGGTTTATAAAAAGATAAAAGAAATAGGAGAAGTTGAAATAGTTCAACTGCAAAAGGAAATGGACAAGTTAAGTTCCACTTGGACTCCGGGCAGGCTGCCCGAGCTTAAGTTGAAATAAATTGTCCGTGGGACTTTTACAGAAAAGTGCTATCGCACTTCTCGGCAATTTGGATTGAAAAAGATTCCCGATATTTTGTGGAACACCCGGTTTTGACGGGAAAATATCGGGAATCTGCGATTTCAACCGTATTTTTCTGAAATTGGAATTTTAGTTTTTGGAATTGTGCGTTTGTCTTTTCTCTGAAACAAACTCGCATTTCTAACTATTGAGATTCAACTGCAACAGCAGTTGAATTTACATTAGCCTCGAATGAAATTCGAGGGAAATAAAGAAAGAGAAACATCACAACTGCGAAGCAGTTGAATTTTGGAATGTTAAATTTGTACGATGTTTTTAACAAAAAATATAAAATATTTCTAATAAATTAATTGAACTGCTATCGCAGTTCGATTTTGTTTGTTATTCTTTCCCTCTATGGACTTCGTCCATAGCTATTGTGAATTGAACTGCTTCGCAGTTCTCGGTAATTTGAATTGTTGGTTCTTTTAATTGTGTTTTTGTCTTTTCATTGAAACAAAGCAAATCTATAGAGGCTGTCTCAAAAGGGTCATTCCGGACTTGATCCTGTCCGCCGTACTTCGTACTAAGGAAGGCGGGCCGGAATCTAAAACGTCTATTTTATATTAAAAAGAGATGCTGAAATAATCCGGCAGCTGCCGGACAGCATGACATTTTTTAGCTTTTAAGACAGCCTCTTAATTTCAATATGTCCATATAAAATTTAAAACGGAAGCTGCACCCCGCCGGTTAGAGTTATTCCGTCCTGTCCGAAAGCAAAAGCGGTAACGATACCCACGTTGGGTTTGTTCAGCAGTCTCATGCTCATACCGGGATTGACATTGAATCTTCCGTTAAACCCGTCGCCGTTAAAAACTTGTCCGACATCCAAAAAGGGTGCAAGTTCAATAATCATGGGGGTTCCGAGCATATCCATTTTGAATGCCTGATAGCGAAGTTCCATACTTGCAAAGAAGGAATGTTGTCCGAAAAATCTTCCTTTATCAAAACCCCTGTTAGAAAAATCGCCGCCTATATTTCCCAGGTCAAAAAAGGGAGCGTATTTGCTTGTAGTAAAGTTCCAAGTATTCCTTACCAAAAACGTGAATTTCTGATCCGCAGTAGAAACATAGTTTCTGAAGTCCAAGTAAAATTTACCGTAGTTGGAAATACTTACCGAAGAAGTTTTTACCTGATCGGTAATTTGGTTGTACTCTGCGGTAACCTTTCCGTAAAAACCGTCCGTGGGCATAAACTCGCTGTTTCTTCCGTCGTAAACTACGCTAATTCTCTCACCGTAAACAGTAGCACCCTTAATTCCCGCAACATTTTCAAACCTTCCGCCTACTCCTGTTTCGGCAGTAGTAAAAACATCTACTCCTCTTCTTCTTCCGGCTCCGTCGTTAACAGCCACCGACCTTACTTTTCCTCCTATGGAAAAACGCCAGTGATCTGCCGGAAGCCAGTAGAAATCCAATACTAATCCCGCCTCACTGTGAGTGTATAAAGTTTTGTCCTCTTTTCTTGTATTTGCGCCAATTCCGTAAAATCTATATCTGGGGTCTTTGAATACATCAAGCTGAAGTTCGTAACCGAATTTATCATCCTTGCCCAGTGTAAAATTTTCCATATGAAAGTGCAACTGTTTGTTCTCGCCGTTTGTGGACAATTCGCCCGAAAACCAATAATTAAAATATGCCGCCGGACAGCTTACAACCTCAAGGGCAAAGTTGGTGCCGAATAATTCGTTGTGCAAAGCTCTTATTTGCAGCAGTCCGGTCATAATGGATTCAGGTGTTAAATTGAAAAGAGCTACACTTAAACCGTAAGTAAATCCGTTGTTTTCCGTGTTTCCCAAAAAAGGTGCCCACGCGGTTTGAATGTGTTTACCGTGATTTTCCGGATCAATCCAAAGCTTATGCAAAAATTGAGGTATGGGCGTGTCTTCCTTCCAACTGTATAAAAGTGTTCTCAAGGGTTCATCAAGGTCTAAAGGAACCCGCTTAACAAGAAAATCATCCGGCACTTTACCGATGTTCGGCTTCGGAATTTCGGACTGCAGAGTATTATTGCTGCTGTTCACAAAAACAGTCGCGGAATAACTTTCTTTTATATGAGTTCTTAATTGTCCCGCATTCAGTCCGGGTGTATATGTAATTTTTACGGTTATTTGGTAACCGCCGTCTTTTAAAGTTTTAAGAGCTTTAAACGGAATAACCACATTTACTTCACCGTCAAAAACATATGAATAACCTTTATGAACGGGTACTCCTTTTGCTACAGTTTTTGGGAACAACGGTTTTTCAAATATAAAACCGTTTGTGGGTTCCATCTCGATTACAGTCGGTGCAGGGTTACGCGCCGCTCTGTCGTTGCTGCCGAGCCAATAACCGAGCGGAACTTTAAATTTTAGTATTAAGGCAGATTTAGTTCCTTGCTTTACAACGGAATTTATCGGTTTAAAAGAAATAAGAATGGGGTTATCCATTGTTTGAGAATAAGTGTTCAATGAAAACAGGGATAAGATTACGATAAATTCAAGTTTCAAAAGTTTGAAGGAAAGTAAAAGTTTTTTCATTTTTTTCTCCCAATATTTTATGTCTAAAATATCGGAAGTGCGGAAGTTCATTTGTATGATACATTACAATTACCGGATATTAAAATTAAATTTTAACAAAAAAGAAGATTTAACCGAATGATTGTGATTTAAATCAAGTGAAGACCATGCGGCAGGAAGTTCATTAACTTATTTCACTGCAACATAACATAAGCAACTATAAGAATATTATGATTTTTTATTACCGCATCCCGTTTTCGTTTTACCGAATAAATTTCTCTATTTTCTTCATTTTACTGCTAAAGTATTATAATAATTTTCCGATAATCAATTGTAGGCAAATGAATTCTTCTCATTATTAAACAAAGGAAAGTAGTATGGCACTTCTCAGTTGGAACAATAGTTACAGCGTTGGTATAACAAAAATAGATATGCAGCACAAAAAACTTTTTGATTTAATTAATGACCTTTTTGATGCTATGAAAATAGGTAAATCCAAGGATGTTATTGAAAAAGTTATTAAGGGATTGGCTGATTATACCGTTTATCATTTTACCTTTGAGGAAAAATATTTTGACGAATTCGGTTATCCACAAACTTCTACTCACAAACTGGAACATAAGAATTTTGTTGATACCATTGTAAAATTTCAAACGAAATTTAAAGAGGGGAAAGCCCTGCTTTCTATGGAAGTAATGAATTTTTTAAAGAAATGGCTTGAAGAACATATTAAAGGTACCGACCAACAGTATATTACTTTTTTTAATGAACATGGGATAAGTTAAAAATATTTTATTAGTATTGATACATAGTGATTTTAAGAATTGGACTTAACCGAGACTTCCTAAAAATTATTTTTTCCGTTATCAAATATTTTTATAGATTGATATTGTTCCCTTATGAAAATTGGATATAAGAATTTTATCTTTACCGATAAAAATATCTATGGGATAACTTAAGCTTTTTGTTAACGTTCCGATTCTTTTACCTTTCCAGTTGTATATTAAAACACGGTTATTACCGGAATCAGTTACAAATATTTCATTTTCATCCGCATCAATACCCGTTGCAACTTTTATCGAATCTTTATCCCCGATAACACTAATAAATTTACCCCCGCGGTCAAACACCTGTACCCGGTTGTTGTAAGCATCGGCAACAACTATTTTATCTTTAACAATTTTAACGTCGGTAGGATAAAACAACTCGCCGTTATTATGACCTTTTCTCCCGATGGTGTAAGTGCTATCCTTGCTTTTTACAATTAAGCGATGGTTATAAAAATCGGCAACGGCAGTAAAAGAATCCGTCACGTCAATTCCGGCAGGGGCATTGGGTTTTATCCCTAATTGAAAAGTCAATATTTTACCTTTGCTAATTACCTTTATCGAATCGATAAGATATTCGGGGATATAAACCTTTCCTTCGAACAGAGAGATGTGCATGGGTCTTTTGAAGCCGTTAAATTTTTCAAGTATTTTACCGCTTTCATTTATTTTAATAATCCTATTATTTTTAGAATCCGAAACCCAGATACCGTTTTCGCCGACAGCCGCACTTATAGGCTTCATTCCGGATAAATCAATTTCCTTTACAAATTTGTAATTCTTATTATTGCCGCAGCCTGCCAAAAACAAAAATCCCAATAATACGATTATAATATTTTTCATTATTCATCATCCTCTTTAGGGAAAGGTTTAACGGAAAAAGAAATATTGATTGCTTTAAAACCTGCTTCTTCCACTATATCTTTTAGTTCTTTTTTATCCGGTTTGTTTTGTTTTGGAAAACTAAATGTTACATAACCTTTTTCTATGTTTATATACAGATCGTCCAATCCTTCGATATTGTTTCGCAGATTTTTCTCTATCCCGTAAGCACAGAACGGACAGGCTAATCCGTCAACTTCTAATTTGACATATTCTTTCCCTTCTTCCTTCTGCTGTGCATCAGCTTGAAGACTAAAGGAACTAACTATTAGTATTGCAAACAAAATACCGGTAAAAGCTTTAATCTTTATCATTTATTATCCTCAATAATTATATGTTAAATATGCATTTCAATTGAAACTTTAAAATTTGTTTTAGGTCTGCTTATATAGCCGCTTTCGCCTATTCCGAATTGTACACCCGCCCGCAAAGCGTAATTTAGATAAGTGAACATTAAAGTCGGAGCAACAGCCCAGGAATTTCCACCCGACCGATCAATTACGGCATTATTTAATTTTGAAGAAAACATGTGTTTTCCTATAAACTCAATAAAGACGACCAAATCGGGTTTGTAATAATTTAAACGTGTCAGCCTGTAGCCGAAGGTCAGGTCATAATTAATTTCATCACCCGGCTTCATTATTTCATTAGTGATTTTTCCTAAGTATACGGCGCTTGCAAACCAATACCAATCCGTAGATTCCCGTCCGGCTGTTAACCCAAGATTTAACACATCGGGTACGTTGTTGTTTTTGGCAAATTTATAGCCGCCTAAAGCTGAAAATTGAAGCATAGCACCTTTACTAAAGACAGTATAAAAACGGTACTTACTTTTTATTCCTATTCCATCAAAGCCATAACTTCCCGTTTGGTTACCGAAAGGAACATCTGTGCCGATTGTCCAATTGGTTGTAGCACCATATTCCAAATTAAACACATTTTGAACAAAACCTGAACCGCTTTGCAACGTAAAACCCGGTGCAAAACCGCCTTTAAAAAGAACGTGAGGTCCGTGTCCGTAAATCGGCTCGTGTGCAAAAGTTTGTACCGCACTAAAAATAATTACCAAACCGCTAACTATAATGTACTTCTTAAAATTAAACATTTTTAATAACCTCTAATCCTACGGTGTTTATTGTTTCTTTTATTTTATTATCCGATATTTTTTGTTGGCTAACGGATTATTTCCATTGTATTCATTTTCTTAAAATATTCCATTCAATATATATTTACCCCCCGGGTGTTTGTCAAGAGTTCCGTTTAATTTAAAAAGCCAGCCATCTAATACCGAGAGAGTAAGTAAAATTTAAGAGCTTTGTATCATCAACAACAGGAATCTGAACGGAAGTTTCGAACAACAGTCTGCCGGAAGTAATAAATTGCAAACCCGGTGACAAAAACAATAGATTCTTATCAACTTCGAGCACGTGTTTTCCGTTCAATTCCAAGTAAAGATTTAACTGGAACGGCGGATATTTCTGCGGCAGAAGCGGATATCCGAAAGCAAAATTATAAACCAAATTATCAGGTAAATTTTTTGAAACAAATGTATATCCGGCCGAACCGTAAATGCCGTACTTTAGAGTTACATAACCTGTAACGAGCATAATTTGCGAAGAATAAACATCTGCACTTACACTTGATGCGCCGGTTGGAAATGCTTGTGTAAATTTCAAAAGAGCTCTAAACGTTTTGGCTTTAGAATCAATCTGAAGAAGCATCCGTTTTGCAAATAAAGACAAATTACCGAAACCGGATTGACTTTCTCCGCTTTTGGGAAATCTATAAACAAAGGGCTGTACTGCCCCTATTTGAAAATTTGCAGTTACATTATACGGTACTGCAACAGGCTGAATATAAGTTACGCCAAGGTCTGTTGAAACAATCTTACCGAAAGTTCTGAAACCGCCTCCCGTAAGACCAAGCAAAATCGGAGTATCCGTATTTACGGGAGGTCCTTGGGCAAATAACTTATTAGTTAAAGAGAACACCGAAACAGCTAAAACTACAAGCCAAATATTTATTTTTACTTTTTTTATTTTTTTAATTTAACGAGTTTAGAAAAATTGACTTATCAAAACCTTTTGAACTGCAGCAGTCCAATAATTTACCGTTAACCACAACAGATGGAACGGAATTAATTCCGTAGGATTCAGCGGTTTTGTAAAATTCGGGTGATTTTTTTTCATCACTTAAATTGTACACAATTAATGTATCCTCTTCTCCTATAATTTCACTAACTTGATTTTCAACTCCGCCGCAGAATTTGCAACCGGCGGAAAATATTTCAATTTTATTATTTCTTTCATTAGACATTTTATTACTCCTTAAATTTATTTTAAGTTTGACTATAAACCGCTTATCAGCCCGAATTATCGAAGACCAAAAGCTTTCAAATTTTAATTGCAATATACATTTGCCGTACGGGCGTTTGTCAAGTCAAAAAATAAAAAAAATTATTTCCCTTCATTCGGTTTATCGAGTTTACGTTTTATCGCCTCCATTTCTGATATAATGGAAGCAACTTTTTTTATTTCCATATTAGGGAATTCTTTTTGTGCAAATTTAATTTTCTCTGCGTCTTCACAGTTACCGGGACATAAATCGACCACTTTTACAATTTTTAATGCAAGCTCTTTTCTTAAAATATCTTCAAGCAATATGTAGGATGCTTTGTTAAGAGTTCCCTCTAAAGCTTTAAACTGTTGGAAAATTTCATTCGGATCATCTTGCCGGTCAATCATTTTCTCCACACCGTCAATTTGACCTTTCAGATAATGAAGATGTTTTTTTAATTTTTTAACCTCGTCGTATAGTTCCATTTAAAAGCCCATTATTTTAATTAATTTTTATTACCAATATAGATAAGTGACGGGAGTGTTTGTCAAGTGAAAAAACAATGAATGTAAGTTAGAAGACTTTTAACCTGTTTTTATTTTGAAACTAAATGAATTACCGAAACAGAGTTGTCCCCGTAATTACTTACAAACAATTTTGTATCGTTGAGCGCAGGCATTACACCGATCGGTTTATTGCCTACCGAATATTCTTTATCGAGTTTCCGATAAGTTTTCGCATCGTAAACAAAAACTTTTTCGGCACCAAAGTTCACCGCGTAAAGCAGCTTTTCATTTTGAGATAAGACCGCTTCCTCCGGGGATTGTAAGTTCGTTATTTCGTTCACTATCCTATCGGTTTCGGTATTAATTATATGAATTTTGTTGAGTTTAAAATTACTAATGAAAAGCAAAGAACGATCTTTGTTGTAATGCACCAACTCCGGTTTGCCGCCTACTTTTAATAAACTTGATTTTTTTGTTTCCGTGTTGATGACGGAAATTGTTCCGTCCTTAGTATTGGTGGTATAAATTTTAGTATCATCTTTTGAAATACCGATTCCGTCAGGTCCTTGACCGGTTTTATAATTGTTTAATATTTTTAAGGAACCGGAATTAAGTTTTAATGCCCTGTTTTTACCTGTTTCAATTACGTAAATAATTTTTCCGTCTTTGGTTGAAGTCAGTCCGCCTAAGTTTTCTTTAAACTTTCTTTGTTTTACAATTTTATGTTTTGAAAAATCTATTAAAACTATTTGCTTATCGTACCCGCTTACGGCAACAATATTGGATTTACCAAGTCTCGTAAATCCCCACGGATATTTGATGCCTTTAATTTCATATTCAACTTTTTCGGTTTTTGTATTAATTACAGATATAAAATTATCTTCAACATTAGCCACATAAAGATATTTTTCATCCGGCGTTAAAAAAAGAGCATCGGGCCCTTTGCCGACCGGAACAGTATTTACCTTACTTTGTTTATTTACATTTTCAGATTTGTTTTGGATTTGTACGTTTTCTTTTTTTTCCGAACATGCATTAAATACAAACATTAAGGCAACTAATAAACCGATGTATAATTTCATTTCATCTCCCAATTCGGATTTTACGGGTGTAATAAATTTACGTTACAGTATCCACTTTAATTTTCGCAATCAATAGATACGATTCATTTTTTATTTTGATATTTTTTAATAGTCAGTACTATTCCAATAAATAACAAGATGGCAGTAATAGCAATTATGTCTTCTTCCAAGATCGGTGAAAATATCAAAATAAATCCGTATCCTTTTACAAGTCCCGAAAAACTTGAAACACAAAACGGGATAAAAAAGAGTCGAAATGATTCCCAATAATTCAAGCGGATTCTTGACCACGTCAAATTACCTGTACTCAACATTAAGGCTGCATAAACAATTATACCGACACCGAACGAAGTACCCCATAAATTTAAATTGGTATCGAAGTAAATAATAGATATTACCAAATACCATATTAAATAACTCCACAAGATAATTCTGTTTAAGGAAAGCCGAGACAGATATTTAAAAATATTCATATTCGCTTACTTGATACTATAAAGAACGTTAACAACAACCGGAATATCCTCCCAATGTGTATTCAAAAAAATCTTCCGCAAGTGATATTTCACCATCAACATTTTCCATAAGCCATTTATCAGCGTTTTTTTTAGAAGCAAAAAAATGTACACGATTACAAAAATTTTTACGGATATCGCAGTCATCAATATTATTTACAACAGAAATAAAAAGAGGAGCGGGGTCTGTCCACCGCAAAAAATTCTTTTCGATTGAAAGTTTTACCGGTGTACCGTCTATATAGTCAATTGATTCTATTTCTGCTTCAATGTCTAACAATTCAGGAAAAAACAAAGCATCAAGTGCACACCAGGTATAAAATAATTTGTTCTTTACTTTAAATTTATGGGGAGTAGGAATGAGTGAAATACCTAAAACACCAACAATATCTCCTTGCCGGTTCGTTTCACCAAACTTATTTATAACTTGCTTTATATGTTCAACACCAACATTCAATACTTTTGCTGCATGTTCAATCTTTACAGGGGCTCCCTCTAATAATAACTTTTGGATTTGAACGAATAAATCATTCCCTCCTTTTCCAATGTAATTTTGAAATTCATTTTTTGTCTGAATTATTTTTTTATCTTTATTAGTTTCCATAGCCTTACTTATTGCCAAATCTTTAAATAGAATATTTTTTCAACATAAATTGATACAGATTTCGAACATTTATTAAACGGCACAGCAGCTTAGCTTCCCTACATCTTTATCAAAAGTAATTGCGGCAAGTTTCACTCCTTCGGAAAGCGTTAAGTACGGATGGAACATATCTTTCAGCTCTTTCGTAGTTACGCCGTATTTTATCGCCACGGAAATTTCCATCAGCAGTTCGGAGCCTTCCGATGCCAAAATTCTTGCTCCTATAAGTTTGTCGTTTTCTTTGTTTCGAATAAGTTTAATGAAGCCTTTTGTGTTTCTTGCTGCAAGGGAACGCGGAACATCTTTAAGTTCTATTTTTGAAACATCGTAATTAATTCCGGCTTTAACGGCTTGGTCTTCGTCCATTCCCACTCCGGCTATCTGCGGATCGGTAAACACAACCCAGGGAAGCACATTGTAATCTTTTTCTCTCAAACTATCGCCGAAAGCGTTTTCAACTGCGAGTGCGCCCGCATAAGCCGCAGTGTAAACAAACAGATGTTCGCCCGTTACATCACCGGCAGCAAAAATATTTGAAATATTTGTGCGGTTATATTCGTCCGTTTTAACGAAACCGTTTCCGTGAAGTTCGATACCCAAACTTTCAAGTCCCGCATTTACGGTGTTGCCTTTACGTCCCGTAGCAACAAAGAGATGTGTCCCTTCAACCGTTTCGTCTTTTTCGTCAATAGTAATTTGCAGACTTACCTTGCCGTTGTTTTTAGAAACCGAATTTATACCGACTCCCGTTTTAATTTCGATTCCTTCTTCGCGTAAATAAGAGGTAATAGCTTCCGATACATCCGGCATTTCGGTAGGAATAATTCTGTTCGATCTTTGCAGCACCGTTACTTTTGAACCGAGTCGTGCGAACATTTGGGCGTTTTCAAGTGCGATGTATCTTCCGCCGATGATTATTAAATGTTCGGGAAGCTCTTGTAATTCGTACAAAGTATCGTTTACAAAATAGCCGGATTCTTTTAAACCGGGAATATCAGGAATAAACGTAGACGAACCGGTAGCGATTAATATTACTTGTCCGGTTTTAGTTTCACCGTTTACATCTCCGTCCGGGGTCCTAAGGACAACCGTATTTTTATCAATAAGTCTTGCTCTGCCTTTAATTACCGTTATGTTCGGATCGCTACTGATTACGTCCACGTATTTTTTCTGTCGAAGATTTTCTACCAACTCAGTTTTTTGTCTTATAATTTCCTTAAAATTAATCTTGTTATCCCCCGGTGTAATACCCGTAAAATTAGGGTGATTAGCAATGTGAAAGGATTCCGCTGTTCTGATTAAAGTTTTGGACGGAACACACCCGACGTTAACGCAGGTTCCCCCGATGGGAAGTCCATCGTTTATCATCAGCACAGTTTTTCCCATTTCGCTTGCTTTAATTGCAGCGGCAAAAGCGGCAGAACCTCCGCCGATGATAATTAAATTATAATCCGAATTTTGCAGATAAGTTTCCTGCTCGCTTTCTTTATCTGTATTTTCACTATCGTTATTGTTGCCGTTGTTTATTTCTCCAAGTACTTTATAATGACCGGTGGAATTTATTCTTTCGATTATTTCTTCCTTGCTTGTTTTCTCCGTATCGAAAGAAAATAAGCCGGAATGATCGGGATAGCTTATTGATTTGCTTTCCAACCCTTCCAATCCTTCGAGTTTTTTTTCTATGGTTGAGACACAACCATCGCAGGTCATTCCTCCGATTTCCAATTTTATCGTTTCTATTTTCATAATTATTCTTCCTGTAAATTGATATTTTATACCATATATTTTTTTACTGATTTTTACCACGACCAATCACAAAGTGTTTCTTTTTGAAAGGTAGCAGCTATTTAAACTTTATATCCCCTTCGTCACTTTTCTAACTTTTTAATATCCTTAACCTTATACCCGGCTTTTTCCTCAATTGCTTTTTTCAATTGTTCGAGACTTACTTTTGTCTTATCGTATTTAACTTTTGCAACACCCGTTTTATACGAAGAAGTTGCCGAAAGAACTCCATTTGTGGTTTTCAGGGAATAATCGACAGTATTTTCGCAGCTTGCGCAGGTCATTCCCTCTATATTTATTTCGGCATCTATTATATTGGCCGGGGTTGTCATCGCAGCATTCATATCAACATTCGGAAACAAAGCGCTCGAATAATAAGGGAAAGAATATAATGCGATCGACACAAACAATATTATCCACAAAAACTTTTTGGAATTAATAAATTTCGGCTTCTCTTTTGTTCCGTCTGCCGAACCGTCAGGCTCGCAATCACAATCAATTTCTTTTTTGGGTTTGTATGCTTGGTAAAAAGCCGTGCCGAGGGCAATAACAGACAGACCGATGAAATAAGGTCGTAACGGCTCCAGCCATGTAAAAGCGGATGCAACTCCTCCAATCCCGCCGAGTATTGCAAGCACCGGAGCGATACAGCAGACAGAGGCGGCTCCGGCAGCAAATACTCCAACCCCCAACCATTTGCTTTCTTTTAATTTATTCTTTTCGGATTTCATCGTTCCAAATATTTATTTTTTAATCTTGTCCGGCTTTGCATTTTTCTTTTTCACCGTTTTTTTGGTGAATTTATAATGAGTTTTATTCATTATTTTCTCAATTTCTTTTTCCGAAGTTTTTTTGGGATTGAATTTTACTACGGCGGAATTTTTCTTTAAGCTTACTTTGTAATCCTTAACCCCGTCAATCTTTTTAAGTTTACTTTCTACGTTTGCAACACACCCTTCGCATGTCATCCCGCTAACAGAAAAGGTAATGACAGCAAGTTTCTTTTCGGTTTTTTTAACCTTGGTTTGAGCATAACCGAATGATGCGGCAAATGTAAAAGATAAAAACAAAATGATTATTTTCTTCCTTAAGGTATGTGACATTTTTTCCTTCCTTTATTTAGTTAGTGCTTATTAAATCAAATTTATTTTGAACTTCGGGTATTACAAAATATTGTGCAAGTATTTCAATAAACAGTTTGTTCTCCAAAGAGTAATAAACAGTTTGAGAATCCTTCCTGCTTTTTACAATAAGTTTATCTTTTAATTTTCTTAAATGCTGAGAAATAGCGGAGTCACTCATATCGAGCACTTCCGCAAGGTCGCAAACGCACAATTCTTTGTGGGCGTACAACAGGTAAACTATTTTCAAGCGTATTTGGTTACCGACAACGTTCAACAAATCCGCCAAAGTGTTTAAGCCCTCAAGCTGATTTATGTTTTTTTTAATCAATTTAAACTCTTTATCATCGAAATGAGGACCTACACAAAGATGTCCTTCAACCAAGATTTTTTTTACTTTCATTACTGCAATCCTTTATTATTTTAGCATATGCTAAAGTATCTTATTCAATTAATTTTAGCAAGCGATAAATTTATTAATGTAAGATAAATTACACTTTTTTCAGCGGGAACGTAATTGAATGTAGCTATAATTGATTTTACCGATTTCATCGTATATAATCGAAGAACTTTTTAATTTATCCGTTTTAAGTAAATCTTGAAACTTACTTATATCCTTATCGTTCAAGAAATCATCCGTAAATAATACATATTCATTGCTGTCGATATTATTTTTTAAAAGCCTGTGAGCAACAATTAAGTCAAATCCGAAGATTTTACGGTAATTAGCTATCATTATACTGCACAACTCACCCGAATGAACTATAAATTTTAATGATAAATCCTTTAACGAATTACAAGCACCGCAATCACAATCACTTTCATTACTTATAGTTTTTAATATTTCGTGAAATTTTTCGAACATATTATTACATTGTTCATAAACTTCAAAAGCCGAAAATGAATTATCGAATTTATAGAATAAAATCGCATCACCTTCTATTTCGGCTACCGATAAACCAAGGCTATTAGACTTTAAAATCGATTCCAACAATACTGCTATTTTCTTTTGACTGTGGATTATATCCGTTCTATATACAAACCTTGTAAAACCGCTGATATCCGGTATTATTATCAAGGATGATTCCGATATATTACACAAGTTTTTCACTTAATATATTCTTATTACTTCCCCGAAATAAACGGTAACAACCACTTGTTATCTTCCGGTTTTAACCAATAATAAACTAATACACCTAAAATAGTTGCGTAAACAATATGGGCTGCAAGTGTAAGTAAAAATAGTTCGGGCCACATATATCTAACACCAAATAAACCAACCGTCGGTGCAGTGGGCGGACCAATCATCATTCCAAGTTCAATAAATGCGATCCAGAGATACGTCATAAGAACCGTTTTTTTGAGAGTATCGAATCTGCCGAAAACCAAAGTAAGAACCAACCCAAAATCAGCACCGTTTAGAAAATGAGCAAATGTACCTGCCCAGAAGTATTCGCTAAACGTATTGCTGCCTGTCATCATTTTTCCGAACATGGTCGGAGTGTCACCCGGTAACCAGCCGTTTATTACACCCATTTGTCTAATCCAATCGAGCCCAATTGTAGCAACCGCACCGGCGGCAAGTCCTACAACAATTCTGCGATATAAATCGGGGTAATTCTTTCTTGTATAGAATATAGCCCAGATTAAAAAAAGTATTGCAGGTATGTAAACAAAATATAAGTAAGGCACTGCAAACTCGTGAGCTATTCTGATAATTTTCGGTCCTATTGCTTGTTCTTTATAGTATTGGGCATATCCGAATGAAGAAACTATTAGATTTATGGGAATAAACCCGCCGGCAAATAATACAATAAGGGTTAGTATCGATTTTTCACTTTTTAATGTATTCATTAAATAACCTCATTAATTATTTATTTCATTTACGATGTTCTCAACCAAGTCGTCAAGTTCTTTAGAAATTGATTCTACACCTTTATAGTTTTCAAACAGTTTCGACGGTTTGAAGTATCTGACCGCCGTCTTACCGTTCTGTTTTTCTATTACTATGAATTTTAACGGAATTTGAATACCCGCTTTACGATTGGTTTCATAAATTTTTCTCCCGTACTTAGGATGAAAATAGAGAAGTTGTTTCATGCCCTTAATTTGCTTTCCTGCCATTCTTAGCATTTTCTGCACGTCTATTTCTTTGATCACCTTTAAGTTTTGTTCTTCAATTGCACCTTTAAGGATGTCAACCGTTTCATCGAAGGAATACTTTGATATTTTTATAGTTGATCCGTCATTGGGCTTCATCATCTTTTCTTGCGCCTGTAAAATTTGCATAGAGCCAAAACTCAATAACAGAAATACTATAAAGTTTAGATTCCCCAAAAATTTAATTGCTTTCATATTTGCTCCTTTAAGAAAGTTTGCAGTTATTTATTATTTTAGCATATACTAAAATACTAAGATATATATTTTTGTCAAGTTTTTTTTCTTGGTTTTTGTGATTTGAAATACATTCAATACAAATATTTTTTTTCTTGACATTAAACAATGAACATTCTATTATTCAATTGTTTAATTGAATAATTATAAAAAGAGTGAATTTGAATGAAATCGAAAGAATTCAAAGATTTAATCTTTCAGCAATTTGCAAATATTGCAACGGCGTTCTCCAGCCCCAAAAGGTTGGAAATTATAGACCTACTTTCTCAAAGCGAAAAAGACGTGGAAACTTTATCCCGACAGATATCATCGACGTTTGCAAATACATCCCGCCACCTTCAGATATTAAAAAACGCAAGACTTGTTGAAAGCCGCCGTAACGGTGTAAGAATGTACTATAAACTTTCCGATGAAAAAGTTTTCAATTGCTGGAAAAGTCTGCAGTCGTTAGCCGAAAACAGAGTGGCTGAAATACGGGAAGTGGTAAGAGATTTTTTAAACGAAAGAAATGCAATGAATGCAGTTAGCAAAGAAGAATTATGGTCCCGTATTCAATCTAACGATGTAATAGTACTTGATGTAAGACCGGAGGAAGAATTCAGCAGCGGACATATTCCCGGCGCTGTTTCAATTCCGCTGTCCGAACTTAGAGAACGTTTAAAAGAAATTCCCATCGATCGTGAAGTGGTTGCCTATTGCCGCGGACCATATTGTGTTTTATCCCCGGAAGCAATTAAAATACTCAGTGACAAAGGATATACCGCATCACGTTTGGATGACGGATTGCCCGAGTGGGAAAAAGCAGGTTTTTCGGTAGAAAGAAATTAAAGTTTATTTAACGGAGAAAATAAATGAAACTTAAACAACTTACGTACTTTTCTATAAATCACCCGAAACTTGTTATATTTTTGACTTTAATAATCACCGGTCTGTTTCTTTTCCAATTCCCCAAGGCACACATTGACACCGACCCCGAGAACATGCTGGAAGCAGATCAACCCGACCGCGTCTTCTATGATCAAATCAAAAAGGATTTCGGCATCCGGGATATGATAGTGCTGGGCATCACCGACGAAACGGGAATCTTTCAGCCTAAAACCCTGGGAAAGATAGCGCGAATAACGGATGAAATCCTAAAAATCAAGGGCGTTATAGTTAAAGATGTAATAAGCTTCACCACTACGGACAACGTAACATCGGAGGGCGGTTTTTTAAAAGTGCGCCGCATTATGGAAACGGTACCGCAGACAAACAAAGAAGTTGAAGCCATAAAATCGAGCATTTACGATAACCCGCTTTTTGTAGAGAAAATAGTTTCAAAAAAAGGTGACGGCGTTGCGCTGTATATTCCCATACAGCAGAAAGATATGAGTTACCGTATTTCAAACGAAATTGAATCAATAGTGCAAAAGGAATTGAACGAATCTCAAAAATATTATATTGCAGGGTTACCCGTAGCGGAAGATACCTTCGGATTCGAGATGTTTATTCAAATGGGCATATTGGCTCCGCTTATCGGGTTGGTAATCTTTTTGTTGTTGTTCTTCTTGTTTCGTAAAATTTCATTAAT
>CAZAOG010000039.1:0-21440 GCA_964486645.1 uncultured Ignavibacteriaceae bacterium
TAAGCCAATAATTTATTATGTGCAATAAAAATATTATTATTTTAATATTTTTTGTTACTATAAAAATTAATTAATTTTTTATAATGCAAGATATTATTCTACGTTTATTTGCAGGATATCTTGTCGGTACTATTAGATAATGTTAGAAAAGAAATTACAGCCCGAATACAGAAGAAGCATATATTTTGTGTATAAAACGCTATATTTTATAATGGTAAAAACAAAGAGAAAAGTTGCAAGTTAAAAGTTTTTAATTGAAAGGATAAAAAATATTTACTTTTGTTTTAACTTAAGGACAACTCTTTTGTTCTCTTTCTCAAGCATGTATTTCTTCAGGGATTCCGAGGATTTGAAAATATCCAAAAGATGCGCTTCTTTTTTAACGGCTTTTTCGAGGGCTTCTTCGCCGGTTTTTGCTCTTGCGGATTTACTGTGTATCAGTTCACTAAGCGATTTTACGCCTTTGTTTTCGTTTGTTATCGCGGTGGGTATTGTTACGTCGGGCTTTGATTCGTCCGCACCGGTAGAAACTCTCAAATTCTTTCCTTCTTCATCAACAATCTCTTTAGTAAGCGATCTGCCGTAGTTCATCTTTTTAACCTGTTTGAAATCGTAGCTTTTATCTTCGGCAATATCGTGTGAGATTATTTTAAACCCTTTCTGTTCCGCCGATTTTTCCTTCTCTTTTTTAAAGAGCGGTTTATCTGCAATTTTTTCAAGTTTCTTTTCCCGTTCTTTAATTTTCTTTTTGGTTCCGCCGTCCTTTGTAATTGCAAAAAGTGCATCGGCAAAAACCTTATCGTTTTGGAATTTTGCCTCGGTTGCTTCAAGGTCAATGCTGTAAATCTCTGCGTAGTTAGACAGATTATTTTTTCTATTCAGCGTTGTTAAACCAACCTGCTGAATGCGAAATCGAATGTCGGAAATATCCCCTTCCCTGACCAAGCCTTCCAACTCCTTAACCGCATAAACCGGATCGAAATATATAAGCTCTCTTAATCCGTTTATATAAATTAAAAATCCGTATTTTACACTATCTAACGTCAGGTTACGCACATTGGTAAGTAGTCTGTAAACAATTAAATTCTTGGGTGTAAATTCGTTTACCTGCTTGCAAACTTCGGAATAACTTATAGGGTATGCTTTCTTATCCGGTTTGTCTTTAAATATAATCCTAAAATTTTTTTCCAGATTGAAAATATTTTGGGAGAAAATGATTATGTCATTTTTCTTTATATCTAAAGTTTCTAATAGCATAAGAACCTGTTTTTATTTACTTATCTTAAAATAAAAAAAATGTTTTAAATTTCTTAATTAATAATTCTTTTAAAAAATTGACAATTGGTTAAGAATTAAATTTTAAGTTCAATTTATACTTTTTTCCAACAATGTTTTACATTGATTTTTGTACGCTTTGACATAATATTTATTAAAATATTCAATTACCATCCTGTCGGTGTTAAAAAACCCGCTCAATTCCATAATTGAATTTTTAACCTTTTCTATCCACATTTCAGGTATATTGTTTTCGTTCCTATTAAAATACATAGGAACAATTTCATTTTCTAATATATCGTATAAATCGTTGATATCTTTTTCGTCATTAAAATCGTTATTAAAAGAGTTTTCTCTGTCCCCTATTTTCCATCCTATATCGGGTGTGTAAGCTTCATCCCACCAACCGTCCAATATACTGAAATTAAGTCCGCCGTTTGTAACAACCTTCATCCCCGATGTACCGCTTGCTTCCAGCGGACGGCGCGGATTGTTCAGCCATAAATCACAACCGCTGACGAGATACCTTGCAACTTCAAGATTATAATTTTCAAGAAAGACAATCTTGTTTTTAAAATTTTCTTCCAGGCTTATTTTATAAATGGCTTGAATAAATTCTTTGCCTGCGTGGTCCTGCGGATGTGCTTTACCCGCAAAGATTATTTGTACGGGTTGTTTCGAATCATTTAATATTTTATCCAATCTTTCTAAATCCGTAAATATCAATGTAGCCCTTTTATAGGTTGCAAACCTTCTTGCAAATCCTATTGTTAAAGCATTCGGATCTAAAATTTTATCCGATTCAATTACAGCAGCATCCAATTCTTTTTCGTTTGCCTGTTTAAGGAAACGTTTCCTTGCAAAATTTATAAGTCTGTTTTTATTCTCTTCGTGGACGTTCCATAATTCATCCGAAGGTATATCTTTTACCGCCGACCAGGTATCTTTGTCTGCCAAATTATTTCCCCAGTCGGATGATAAATATTTCGAATATAATTCATGAACGTTTTTAGCCGTGTGTGTTTTAATATGTATTCCGTTTGTTATAGAACCAATCGGAATATCCTCTTTATTCATTCCTTCAAATCTATCAGCCCAAAGGTCTTTGGAAACTATGCTGTGCAGTTTACTTACGCCGTTAACATACATCGAACTGTTCATTGCAAGGTGCGCCATGTTAAACGAGTCAAGTTTTGTGCTTCCCTTAATATTACCCAAAGCCATAAATTCATCTTCCGATAAGCCGAGCTTATCGGAGTAATAATCTTTCATACATTTATTTATCAACTCTTTTGAAAAAATATCTATGCCTGCCGGTACGGGTGTGTGCGTTGTGAATATATTGCTTTGCATACATAACTCTTTAGCTTCGGAAAAACCAAGGCTGTATTTTTCCATACTCATCCTTGCCCTTTCCAAAGAAAGAAACGCCGAATGTCCCTCGTTCATGTGGAACACATTCGGAGAAATATTTAAAGCTTGCAATGCTCTTATTCCCCCGATTCCCATTACGATTTCCTGCCGTATTCTTGTTTCGTTATCGCCGCCGTATAGTGTTTCCGTAATTTCCCTGTTTTGTACCGAATTGCTTTCGATATCGGTGTCCAATAAATACAAAGCCGTTCTGCCTACATTTAACTTCCATATTTGTATAAATACTTCTTCGCCTGCTATAATAACTTTTACCGTAAGCGGATCGTTATTTTCATCGTGCTGAAGTTCGATGGGAAATTTTTTAAAGTCTTCGATAATATAATATTCTTTCTGCCATCCTTCTTTATCCAATGCCTGCTGAAAATAACCTTTGCTGTAAAGCAAGCCCACACCGATAAGCGGAATACCCAAGTCGCTGGCAGATTTAATATGGTCGCCGGAAAGCACACCGAGTCCGCCGGAATAAATACGAACACATTCGGTTAATCCGAACTCCGCAGAGAAGTAAGCAACTTGCAGATTTTCTCCGCAGGAATTATTTTTAAACCAAGTTGCAGATTCAAAATAATTTTGGAATTGGTGGTGTGAATTTTCGAGTGCGGAAAGGAAGTTCTCATTTTTAAAAAGACTTTCTGCTTTCTCATCATCAAGTTCGTTTAATAATTTTATGGGATTATGCCCTGCTTTGTCCCAAAGTTCAGAATCTATTTTTTCAAATATATCACGTATTCCCGGTTCCCAAGACCAGATTAAATTATTGGCAATTTTAAACAATGTATTTTTTTTATCTGAAATGTTTTCCATACAACTCCAAGAAGACTTAATGAATAATTTTTATTTTTTAAAAAAAAGCTTTAAAACAGTATACGTTTTAAAGCTTAAATAAAATCCGAAGTAAGTTACAAATTATTTTTTATAAGTATTCAAAATATATTTGGCTACTGCTTTTGCTTCATCAGGTTTAAGCCCTGTATTCGGCATAGGCGGATATTCAGGATTGATCTTTTTAGGTTTCAATAAGAAACTTACCAAAGCGTCCGTCTTTCCTTCGTATTTAGGTAATGTTTCGTTGTAAGGAGGACCCACAATCCTGTTTTCAAATGAATGGCAAGAAGCACATCTGATTTTAAATATCTCCTCACCGTTTATTTCCGTTGCTTTGGGGGCAGTATCGCCCGCAAGACTTGCCATTTTGGCTTCGTATTTTTTGCTAAGTTTAAGAGTTTGAAGTTTTGTTGCATTGTTCATTGCAATCTGGTCTTTTACAAGAGAAAAGCCCATCGAGACAATCAGTAAAATGAACAAAGCTCCTACTACATTTTTTGATCTTTCACTTGTCGTCAGCAAATAGAGAAGATTATAGCATACAAACAGACCCAATAAAAACAGACCGGAATAAATAAAGATTGAAGTTGACAAAGTAGTTGATGGCAAAGCTTGCAAGTTAAGTACTAAAAACAAAGGAACTAATGCCAAAAAATAAAAGGCGGTTTTAATTCCAACTTTTCTTATGAAAATCATATACTCTTCATCTAAGCCTTTAACTCCTCCTTCCCAGTACAAGAATCTGAATAAAATTGCTCCGCCGGTTATTGCCATGGCAAAGGTCAAGAAAAAGAGTAAGCGTGATATAACATCAAAAGAAAATAGTACGGAAGTAATATTCAGTGCTTCTGTTTGTTCCGGATATAAAGCCAAATACAAGCCGGAAAGATACAACCAAATAGCTAAGACAAGAAGAATTATTCCGTAAATACCCGAACTCACGCTTAACTTTCTTGTTGAATTGCTCAATTTATTTATATCGTTGCTTAAATTTTCATCCGACTTAGTATCATCAATAGAAGTTAAAACAATGCTAACGTTTATCGAATATCTGTAAGTGTAAATAAAAATAAGTGCGATAATAATAAGTATTGATGCAAAGAATAAATAAGTAACCGAAAGACTTGATGCCGTATGAAGCAGTTGTGCATAAATAATCATTATAGTAATTATGGGAAATATTCCCAGCACAATGCCGACATTTTTATTTACGGTTAGCATACTTACTAAATCTTTAGCAAAATAAGTATACCTTTTATTCCCTTCTTTTTTTCCTTTTCTTCCGAAGAATAGTGAAAGCAAGGTACTGCCGAATACTATACTAATGAAGGGAATAAAAATAATAAGTATTAAGGCAGCTAAATAGTGAAGCAGTTCTATATGCTCCATCGATTGGGGTATGACAAATTTATCGAGAAATTCCATTATATACTCACAATTTCATTAATGTAAAATGAATAAATTATCTATTGAAATAAGAAATACAACTAATATTATAAATGTATTAATATTGTAAAACGCTAATTTAAATTGTTTGGCTTCAAAATTAGGTCTTAGCAATTTGAACGCGTCCCAGGTCAGCCAAAAACCTGTCAACAAAAGCCCGATATTTATATAACCAGATTTTACAATTCCGAATATGGGTAAAAACAAACAAATTATTATTGTCGTTAAAATCCAAATAAAAGTTATTCTTCCTAACTGATTTAAGTTGAATATTTTAGTTAAAGACGGCAGACCGGCTTTTTCATAGTCTTTGCCGAAAATAAACAGTAATAACCAAAAATGAGGTATTTGCCACATAAAAAAGAAGAAAGAAATAAATGCAATTCTCGGATCCGATAAGCTGCCGCCGCCTGCAAGCCATCCAATAGCAGGAGGAATTGCACCTACTAAAGAACCGGGAATAATTGCAAATGCCGTTTTCTTTTTTAATGGCGTATATATACCGTTATACCAAATTAAATTTAGAAGACCTAAACCCAGTGCGGCAATACCTGCTGTAATCGACAAGAGAAGCGAACCTGCTGCCAATAATATAAAAGCAATCAACCAAGCAGTAGAGGGTTGAATTTTGCCGCTTGGGAGCGGACGATTTTTAGTCCTCTCCATCAATGCATCCGTTTGTCTTTCCTGAATATGATTTATAACAGCCGCACTGCAGGCAAGCAATAAAACGCCGAGCGTAGGTAAAATTATTTTTGCGTTTATCGAGCCCGAGGCAACTACAAATCCAAATGCAGTTGTCAGTGTAACAAAGGATGTGATCCTTATTTTGGTTAACTCTAATAATATATTTGTTTTTTCTTTTAAACTCATTTAAATAGAAGTTGTTTTTAACCAATTATTAAATTCTTTTAAAGGTATAACTTTAATCATAGTTCTCATTGTCGAGTGATTCAATCCGCAATATTCCGCACAAAATAGTGTATAAGAGCCAATTTTTTCCGCTCTGAACCAAGTTGAATTTTTTGTATTGGGCATTACATCTTTCTTTATCCTGAATGCAGGAATATAAAAGGAATGATTAACATCCGTTGATACAAGATTCATCTTTATATTTTTATTTACCGGAACGTAAAGTGTATCCGCCTGTTTACCGTTTGAATATGTAAAATTCCATTGCCACATACTTCCGGTGGCTGTAATTATCATCGAATCTTTGGGCGCATTTGCTAAAATTTTATAATCGGACCAGCCGAGCCAAAAAATGTAAAGAACAATAATTGTAGGAATTACCGTCCAAATAATTTCCAATTTTATATTTCCGTGAATATTTACGGCTTTCGGATTTCTTTTTTTATTATACTTTATTACGAATGTAATTAATAAAGTAGTAATTAAAACCAAAAAGAATACAGATATTCCAACGATAATTAAAAATGTATTATCTACGTTCCGTGCAAAATTTGTAGCTTGCGCCAACATAATTATCTTACCTTAAATATTAGAATAATCTGAAAATAAAAGTGCAAATGAAACAATTAGAAAGAAAACCGCAATAATTACAAAAACTTTAAAAATCTTATTTTCCAGCCTCAGGTGCATAAAAATAGTTAATACAAGATACGTTTTAACCGATGCAATAATTAAAGCAATGGCAATCGTGGCGTTTCCGAAATTAATTCCGGCAACAGCAACCGTAATAGCCGTAAAAGTCAGCAATGCCAGCCAAACTATTATGTAGACGGAATAGCTGTGATTAGATGATAAATGTTTTTCGTTTTCTTCCATCAATTCCTCAAGAAATTAAATAAAACAACGGGAACAAGAAAATCCAAATTATATCAACTAAATGCCAATACAAACCGGCTGATTCAAGTTTAACATTATTGGTTTTGGTTATAACGTTTTTAACAGTTAATCTCATCATTACGGCTATAACTATAATTCCTATAATTACGTGCAGACCGTGAAGTCCCGTCATCACATAATATAAACCGAAGAATAATATTTCACCCTGACTTTTACTTAATAAGACCTCGGAACCGGGGAAATTACCAATTTGAATTTCGTGGCTCCATTCAAAATATTTGTTCACTAAAAATAGAATTCCGAAGAAGATTGTAATGCCCTGAAAAAGTATGGATAATTTTTTACTTCCTCTTTGTATGGCCGTAATTGCAAGCGCCATTGTTAAACTACTTGTAAGCAAAATAACTGTATTTAAAGCACCGATAAATGTATTCATACTTTTGGCGGCAATATGGAATTCCGCTTGATTTGAATATCTGTAAACGGCATATATTAAAAATAATCCGCCGAACAAAGTCAACTCTGTAAAAAGGAACAGCCACATGCCCATTCTTGAAGCTACGTCGTCTCTGTGCACGTGTTCGGCGGTAATATTTTCTGTGCTCAATTTACCACCTCCGGTTCTAATTCGTTCTGTTTGTACGCGTACGGTTCACCCGTAATTACGGGAATTTCGATGAAATTTTCGTGTATCGGCGGTGTTGCTACCTGCCACTCTAAAGTTTCTCCGCCGCAATAATTTACTTCGTTTGTTCTTTCGCCGGATTTTAATGCTTTAATAAAATTATAAACTATCAATATTAAACCTAATACCAATATCCAAGAGCCTACAGTTGAAATAACTTGATACGTCTGATACTCGGGCAAATAATCATAAGACCTTCTGGGCATACCCAGCCAGCCCATAACAAACATGGGGAAGTACAGTATGTTAAAACCGGTAAAGAGTATCCAAAACGCCGTTTTAGCTAATTTTTTATTATAAGTTTTACCGAACATTTTAGAGAACCAATGATACAAGCCTCCGATAAATCCGAACCCTGCAGTACCGAAAATAATATAGTGAAAATGTCCGACAATGAAAGTAGTATCGGTTAAATGAATATCAAGCGAAAGAGTTCCCTGCATAATACCGGTTAAGCCGCCAATTGTAAATAAGAAAATAAACGACAGAGCATATAACATAGGCGGTTCCAATTCAATGGAACCTTTGTAAAGTGTTGCAATCCAGTTAAAAACTTTTATTGCGCTGGGGATTGCTACCAAAAACGTAAGTAGAGAAAATACAAAATTCGCGGTGTCGCTCATACCGGAAGTAAACATATGGTGTCCCCAAACCAAAGAGCCGAACAGTGCAATAGCAAGAGACGAATAGGCAATAGCTTTATAACCGAAGATGGTTCTGTGTGAATAAACGGTAATTAATTCCGTAATAACGCCCATAGCAGGTACTGCCATTATATAAACCGCGGGGTGAGAGTAAATCCAAAACAAATGTTGATATAAAACTGGGTCTCCGCCCAAAGCGGGATCAAAAAGTCCTACTCCAAAAACTCTTTCAACAATTATAAGCAAGAGAGTAATACCAATTATGGGAGTAACAAGAACTTGTATCCAGCCGGTAGCATACAAAGCCCAGGGGAAAAGAGGCATTTTAAACCAGCTCATACCCGGTGCTCTCATTCTATGAATTGTAACTATAAAATTTAATCCTGTAAGTATGGAAGAGAAACCGAGAATAAATGCCGCCGACAGAGTAATTATCATATTCGTGCTGGTTCTTATGCTGTAAGGGATATAAAACGTCCAGCCGGAATCCGGTGCACCGCCTGGTAAAAAAATGGAAATTATTACAAGTAATCCGCCGAAAACGTAAAGATACCAAGTCAGCAAATTCAGTCTTGGAAACGCTACGTCTTTTGCCCCTATCATAATCGGCAGAAAGAAGTTACCGAAAATTGCGGGGATACCGGGAATAACAAACAGGAACAACATTATAATTCCGTGGACGGTAAAAAAAGCGTTATAGGTCTGTGCACCTACAATTGTTTCGCCCGGGGTTAATAATTCAAGTCTTATTAAAAATCCCAGAGTTACGCCGATTAAAAACCATGCAGATATAACTATAAGATAAAGAATAGCTATACGTTTGTGATCGGTAGTAAGTATCCAGCCCAAAAAGCCCGAATGTTTACCTTTATGGTTAAGATAACTTTCGTGTCCGTTTCTGTTTACAGCCAATGAATTATCCGTCATTAAGCTAACCTATTGTTGTTATTTGCTTTTTTCTTTTTTACCAATATTAGTATAACCAGTCCTGCAGTTAGAATTGTACTGGCTCCGGCTATTTTTAATACATCAAAAACGTACGTTCTTCCCTGCGGATCGTATGTAAAACAGAACGCTAATAATTTACCTACTGTCGGTATAACCTTCCCTTCCGAAGCATTGATAACAGCTAATTTAAAATCAAAAGGAAGTATGGAAAATCCGCTTTTCTCTCTGTATCTTGGATAAAGATAACGGCTTATTTTACCTTCTTTTGTTAAAAACATTACGGAAGTTGTGTGAACAAATTGAGAACCAACCCTCTTGTAATGAAAACCGGCAGCTTCCGTAATCTTTTTAATATTGATTAAGTCACCTGTTAAAAATTCCCAATCTTCAGGTTTTATCTTTCTGTTTATTAAGCTGAACATTGTATTTTTTTTCTGAGCGGCTATTTCCGGAGTTTCGTTTTCATCCATACTTATAACCACCACTCTGTAATCAACGCCCGGCGTTAAATCGGATTTATCAATTACTTCGGCAATTTCGGTCATCAAAGGAGTACAAATTTTGGGACAGCGATAATAAACAAAAGCAAGAACTACGGGCTTATCGCCAAATAAATTTTTAAGTACAACTTCTTCGCCTTTTGAATTGACAAAATTAACATCTAAGGGAATATATTTACCAAGCTGTTCATCTATATTAATTTTATTTTTATCATCGGCTTTAACATTTTGCTGAAAAGAAATTACCGCAAGCGTTAATACGATATAAAAAAATAATTTTTTAAATTTCATTTTAGACTTATTGAATTTGTCTAGTCAAAAGGCTATAAAGTCCGTCCCACTGATCTGAAGTGAGTTGAAAGATTTTACCGTTAAAACCGTTATCATTAACATCACTCACAATTAAATCAATAAATAATTGTTTGCTGTTTTTCCAACTTTTATCGGAATTTAACATAACTACGGCTGTATATTGATTATTAGTTACATAATAAAACAGGTCTTTCAACTTGCTATCTTTCAAATTTTTAATAGAAGATAATATATCGTTAACTTTATTTATAGTACTATTATTTTCGGCAACAACAATTTTTGCAGCATACTTAACGGGCATTTGTGCAGGTAAAGAACTTCCTTCGGATAGTTCGTAATCCATATCTAAATTCAACAAATCTTCGTCGGTGTCTTCCGGAGGGTTCTTAATAAAAGCAGATCGAATATATGCACCCAACGCTAATTTATCATCGGGTAATAGATAACTGTAAGAGGACATACTACTTCCCGGAATACCTTCTTCCAATGTTTTGTAGATGTCCGTTAATTTCATTCCGTTTTTCCATCCGGAAGGATTTGTAAAATCTTTGGGTTTGGGTGTTAATGATCCGGCTGCAAGTCCATCCCCTTTACCCAAATTTCCGTGGCAGGAAGCACAACTATTATCGAAAATAGTTTTACCTTTTTCAATTATTTCAGGCGAAGGATCAAGTAATTCCAATACATCAACAGGCGGAATTTCTTTGGCTTCTTGTAACTTGAAATCTTCTACTACGGTTTGTTTTTTTAATTTTAAAGGTATTGTTTGAGCGGATATATCGTCAAGATTATAAACATATATCAACCCGACATAAACAATTATAACAACTAAGTAAACATATATGCCGGCTAAAAATTTAATGGGATTTCTGTTAAAAAATTTTATGCTATTGTTTTCAGATGGTTTCATATTATCCTTAAATTATTAAAGATGGAAATCTAAGCCTTGTTTCAGTTTAGGGTCTTTAATTGGAATTAAATTATATTTTTTAACCATTTTAGTAAAAAAGTAAATAATTATACCCAAAGCTGCCAACAAGAATGAGATATCAATCCAACTAAATGAATAAAATAATCCATTATAATTCATACTTGGCATTATTAGCCAATAAATATCAAGAAAATGAAAAACTATTATCCAAATTGAAAAGAACTTTAGTTTTTTTAAATTAGTTTTAGAAGAATAAGAAATTAGTGCAAAAAATGGAATTACAAAATTACCGAGAATAAGTAATATAGAAACTATTTTCCAACCGCCTGCCCATCTTTCCATAAACCAAAAAGTTTCTTCGGGCAAATTACCGTACCAAATTACCAAGTACTGCGTAAAAGCTATATATCCCCAAAAAGCAACAAAAGAAAACAGCAATGTACCTAAGCTGTAAAAATGATCCTTAGTAATTTTAGAATGCAAATATCCATTTTCTTTTAATTTTATACTAATGTATGTTACAGCAGCTAAAGCTGCAGGCATAATCCCTGCAAAAACATAAATTCCGAACAGTGTAGAAAACCATTTCGTTTCAAGACTCATTATCAAGTCAATTGATTGCAAGGTTAAAGTTAAAGCAAATATCGGAATAAAAACAGATGACAGTATTATGTTTTTTTTCGTCAATAATTGATTACCCGATATATCTTGTTTTGCAGAATTCTTTACAATAAAGTAATAGAACACAGCCCATATCAAAAGAATAACTATAACACGTACGGAGAAGAAAGGAGTATTTAGAAAAATAGCCTTTGCTTGCAGAATTTTATCAGCAGCAACGGTTTCGCTATTTGTCCAACTAAATAAATAATTTGTGTTAAACAAAATAGGAATAACCAAAAGTACAAGTAAAGGTGTAGAAACAGCAAGAAATTCACCAACTCTTCTAAAAGGTGTACTCCAATTTGCACCGGCGGCATATTCAATAGCTACAATTAAAAGAGCACCTACGGTTATAGTAAGTAAAAAAATAAATGAAGTTAAGTAACTATATGATGCCCTCGCAGGATCTATAAAAAATCCGATAATTCCGGTAACAGCACCAATTATGAATAAGATAATTCCAAGTTTTTTAATTTTATCAGGTAATTCTTTTTTCGTATAACCAGATTCATTATAGACCATTTTTTGAAGACTCCTTTTTAATCTGTTCTAAGTCTGATTTTTTAGCGTTTTTAGCACGTTGCAGAACTCTTATATAATCCACAATAGCCCATCTTTCTTTTCTTGTGATTTGTGCTTCAAATGAAGGCATTGCATTTTGACCGTTTGTAATTATATGATATAGCATTCCATCTTTCATGTTCCTAATTTTATCCGAATGCAATGTCGGACCAGTCGGATACTGACCTTTTAATCTACTAGTACCTTCAGCAAGATTTCCGTGACAGACACTGCAAAAGGTTGCAAATTTTTTCTTTCCTAATTTTAGAATAGCTTCTGATGGAACAGTCGGATTAGATAAAACTTCTTTCGGATTTGCAATCCCTTTATAAGGGTATGGAATGAACCCTCTTGCAACTGTTCCCTTAACAGGCGGACGTTGCGCTCTTCTATCGCTAAAGAAAAGGCTACTCTCCTGTGGGATTACTTTATCTTGATATTCCATCCAATCGAATGGAGTAATATATAGTAATTTGTTTAGTGAGAAATAAGTAAGTGCGGAAGTAGATATTAAAACAATAAGCAAAAACAAAAGAAATTTAGGTTGATATATCCTATATTTTATCTCTTCAGGTTTATAAATAAGTTCTGTCTTTATGGCTCCTAAACTTTTAAATAATTCTAATACTTTTTGCTGGTCGAACAATTTGTCTTCCACTTCAATAACCAAACCGTATTTATCCGAAGATACATTTTTCATATAATCGGTATCGTGCAGCGGATGATTATTAAAAGGTAATTTTAAAAAATAAAATATTAAAGACATGAACATTGCCCATACGGCAAATAGAACAGAAGCTTCAAAAGTAATAGGAATCAATGCAGGTAAAGAAAAAGGAGGTTTACCTCCAAGAAAAAGAGGATAATCCCAAGCAGCGGACCACCACATAAATAAAAACATGGAGGTTCCGCCTAACAGACCAAAAACAATTGCTACATACCCAATTTTTGATCTTCCTATTCCCATTGCTTTATCCATACCATGAACAGGATAAGGTGTATTCACGTCAAACTTTGTATATCCGTCGTCTCTAACTTTTTTAGCAGCTTTTATAATTTGATCCGGAGAATCAAACAAAGCTGCAACGGAATGTAACCTTTTTTCTTTAGCCATCTTTACCTCCGTGTAGTGATGATGGTTGTGCCCCTTTGTTTACAACTTTAATTTCTGTGATAGCAACAACAGGTAACGTTCTTGTAAGTACTAAAATGAATGTAAAAAATATTCCGAAACTTCCGATTAAAATACCAATATCGGTAAGGGAAGGTATAAAATAAGACCAACTGGAAGGTAGGTAAGTCCTGCTTAATGATGCTACGACAATCACAAACCTTTCAAACCACATACCAACATTTACAAGTATAGCAACTACCAACATAGCCCGTAAAGATCTTCTTATTTTCCTTGACCAGAAAAATTGAGGGACAACTACGTTGGCCGTTATCATTATCCAATAAGCCCAGGCATATTCACCAAATGCTTTATTTATTGCTGAATATAATTCTGTTGGAACTCCGCTATACCATGAAATGAAAAACTCCATTAAATAAGCATAACCAACTATAGAACCGGTAACAAGAATAAGTTTATTCATTTTTTCTAAATGGTTCAATGTAATTATGTTTTCCAGATTAAAAACTTTCCTTAAAAAAACCAAAACGGTAACACCCATAGCAACACCTGAAAATATTGCGCCTGCTACAAAGTAAGGGGCAAAAATAGTTGAATGCCACCCCGGAGCTATCGACATCGCAAAGTCAAAACCAACAACTGAATGAACAGAGAAAACTAAAGGTGTAGCCAAACCTACAAAAAGCATGTAGGCAGTTTCATAGTGTCTCCAATGTCTGTTGGAATGTCTCCAACCCAGACTGAATACAGAATAAAAAAGTTTTTTTATTTTTTTGGTTGTTCTATCTCTTAATACGGCCAAATCCGGTATTAAACCCGTGTACCAAAATAACATTGATACCATAAAGTAAGTCGATACAGCAAAAACATCCCAAGATAATGGTGAAATAAAGTTGGGCCATAATCTTAATGAATTGGGATAAGGCAGCAAATAACCGGCAAGCCAGGGTCGTCCTACGTGAATTACGGGAAAAAGCAGCACAAGCATTAAAGCAACAACTGTCATTGTTTCAGTAAAACGAGCAATGGCACTTCTCCATTTTTGCCTTAATAAATAAAGAACGGCTGATGTAAATGACCCTGCGTGAGCAATACCAACCCAGAAAACAAAGTTAGTAATACCAAATCCCCAAGCAATTGTTTGGTTATTTCCCCAAGCACCAATTCCAAAATAAAATGTTATTCCAATAAAAAAGAGACCTATCAACATCAAACTTGATGTAAAAGCTAATGCAATAAAATATTTTTTGGAAGGTTTAGTATCTAAAGGACGAGATATTAATCTGTCAAATTCCGCTAATGGCGGATTACCCTCAACTACTACTTCCTCTTTAGAATAATCCAAACTCACAATTCCTCCGTATGTGTATTTCTAAGTTTAGCAATATATGTAACATTGGGCTTTGTATTAAGTTGTTCCAATACATAATATCCAAGTTCATGATTTCTAAAATTTACAAATTCAGAATTTTTTGAATTTATGTCTCCGAACTTTATAGCCGAAGTGGGACATGCCACTTGACAAGCAGTTTTAACATTTTCACCTATAATTTTTCTTTTTTCACGAATGGCGCTTGCTTTCTCTTCCATAATTCTTTGAATACAGAAAGTACATTTTTCCATTACACCGCGTGGTCTAACCGTAACTTCGGGATTGTATATCAAGTCAAATACCTCTTCCTGTTGATATCCGTCATTAAAATGATCCCTAAAATTAAAGTAATTAAATCTTCTTACAGAATAAGGACAATTGTTTTGACAATACCTTATACCAATGCATCTATTATATATCTGTTCATTCAGACCATCAGGACTGTGAACTGTTGCAGCTACCGGGCATACAGGTTCACAAGGTGCATCATCGCATTGTTGACACAACATAGGTTGCGTGCTTATAATAGGCTCATCAAAAGAACCAGAATAGTACCTGTCTATTCTAATCCATTGCATTTTCCTTCCCTTTTCAATTTGATCTTTTCCTACAATAGGTACATTATTTTCAGAATTACAGGCTATAACACATTCTCCGCAGCCTATGCATTTGTTCAAATCAATTGCCATACCCCATTTAACATCTTTATATAGTTCCTTATTTCGGGGATAAATAGCAGGTGAAGCTTTATGTTCTTTTTCTATTTCTTTTTTTAAGAATTTATTATCTTTTTTGTATTCGGCAACCGTGCCTTCAAAAAGAATTTCTCTTTTGTTAAAAATATTTTCAGCAGGTGTATTTTCAAATACATGGTGTTCTTGAGATGCCGCTAACGTGTAAGTTCCTTCAGCTTTGGCAACTTTTGCATTTGTATAAATCCAAGGACTAAAAGTGGGTTTATCGGACATCAAACCACTTACACTGAAACCTGCACCCTCGCCGACTCTACCTACCTTTGTTCTTCCGTACCCCGAATCTATAGTAATCGTATAATCTGCGGTACCGGGTTGAATGTACACAGGGTAAATTTTTTCACCTTTTCCGGTATCAATCCTGATATTATCATTATTCTTTACTTGGAGTTTCTCAGCTGTATTTTTGGAAATTGCAGCGTAATTATCCCACGTTATTTTAGAAATAGGGTTAGGAAGCTCCTGTAACCAGCCGTTGTTTGCCTGTCTTCCGTCTCCAATTGCATAACTTTCTTGTATAATGATAGTATATCCTTTTGGTTTTGAAGGAGTAAGCGGTAAGCTTGATAACGAAGCATATTTAAATTTACCAAACCGATTAGTTTTTTCTTGAGTAAGTACAACTCCGTCATTTAATGCGCCGTACCAGAAACGTTTGAAATCAATTTTGGTTTTAAATATCGGGAATATATTGGCCTTCCAATTATCCATTAAATATTTATGATATATATTTTCTTTGAATTTAAATTCGGTTCCCTTTATCCAACTAAGCAAAACAGCTTCTTTTTGTCTTGTTTTGAATAAAGGAGCAATAACGGGTTGCTGTAATGAATAAATTCCCGTTCTGGTTTTAGAATCACCCCAAGATTCAAGTTGATTATTTATTGCAAAGACAAAATTACTTGCTTCAGAAGATTCATTAGCACTTTCGGTTAATGTTGCTACGGTCTCAACCTTTTTAAGTGCATCTTTATAACCTATATTATCAGGTAAATGGTAAACCGGATTTGAATCGAAATGTAAGACAATTGAAACTTTCCCGTTTTTCATATCCGTAACCAACTTATTGAAATCGCCATACGTTGACAAACCGGCAACAGAATAATCCGAGGCTTTTGTATTATACAATTTGGTATTACCAAGTATTTCATTTAGCAAATTAACAGCGATATGTGTTTTTTCAGGCAGACTTCTTCCGGCATGTACAATTGATTTTTCCCTATTATCAATTAAATCATTAACAAGGGACTCAACTTTTTTAGGATCTAACGAATGTTTCTCTACGAAAGATTTTAATGAAAATTTCGAAACATTTATTGGAAGTTTAATATTAGCCCTTCTGCTTATTTCATTTAAGAGACTCATTACAAAATTGAATTGTAATTCCGGTTTTAATTTAAGCCGGTAATCAGCATTGCTGCCCGTTAAAGACATATTTGCTTCAACACTATACAGTCTGTTAAAATTTTTAACCTTATCTACATCCCTGCCTTCTGCAAACAGACGAGCATTCTCTACTCTGTTACCATCAACGCCTAAAAAGTCAGACTGCAGCGCAACAATTACTTTTGCTTTATTCCATTTAATAAGCGGATAGAAATCAGTACCGTAACATTTTTTCCAGGCATTGTTTCTTAAGCTGTTATCGAATAATTCGTAAGAATAAATTTTTGTGTTGGGATATTTCTTTTTAAAATCATTTAATAATTTTTTAGTAGTCGGTGATGTAATCTGCTTTGTAATTATTGCTATTTGATTTTGTGCTAAATCTAAGGCATCTATTAACTCATTATTGACGGATCTCCAGGTTGCTTTAACAAATTTACCTGTTTTACTCTTCTTTAGCGGATTCTGTAATCTATCCGGGTCATATAGGTCTAATATACTTGCCTGACCTCTTGCACAAATTTTTCCTTTACTTACCGGGTGATCGGGATTGCCGTCAATTTTTATCGGTCTTCCTTCTCTTGTTCTTATTAATATACCGCAGGAATTAGGACATAAATTACAGGTAGAGGCATAAAAAGTGGGTTTACCCAGCGAAACTTCTTCCGGCATTTTGTTATAAGGTATAATTTCACCCTTATCTCTGTAATCGGTACAAGCCGCACCGGCAAGTGCAGCAGAAGCACCGACAAAAGCCAAAAATTTTCTTCTTGACATTCCGCCTTTATCACTGACATTTTTCTCTTGATCGAGAGCTTCTTTAAATTTCGGATCGTTTTGTATTTTTTTAAATCCCTGCCAATAATTGGGATCCCTTACAATTTCCGAATTCTCATTAGTATCAATATTCTCAGACATTTCCACCCCCTATATTTTTTCTGCTTACAGCTAGTGGATTTATTTTTACTCTTGAATTTTTAACAACTTTTGGGTTTTTAATTTTTGTTTTTCTTGAAGTTAAAACATTAAATAAAAGATTTTTGACAGCAAAGGCACTTAAAAAGCCAATGCTCAATGAATAAAAGAATTTTTTTCTCCCCATTCTGTTTACGCTAGTGTTTTTCTTTTCAATTTTCATTTTTACTCCGTTATCTGTGGCAAGTCCAGCAGTTTTCGGGTGCATTCTTTAAGTTCTTTACATAAGGTACTTTTTCTTTTACATTTCTATGACAAGACAGGCAAGTGCTCATAGTAAAAGATTCCACTTGAGTAATTTTGTCCATATTTTTAACATCGCCATGACAAGTCGAGCAGGTTAAACCTGTAGTAACATGCACACTGTGATCAAAATATACGAAATCAGGAACTCTATTTACCCTTTTCCAAGGTATGGCAATTCCTTCATCATAATATTTTTTTAATTTCTTTATTTCAGGTTTGTCAGCTTTAGCAATTGAGTGGCAACTCATACAAGTAGAAGCGGCAGGCACAACAGCTTGCCTTGTTTTTTCTACACCGGTGTGACAATACTGGCAGCTAATTTCCAGATCACCTGCATGTAATTCATGTGAAAAGTTAATAGGTTGAGTAGGTGCATAACCAATTCCGTCTCTTTCTGGTCGTGAAGCGTAATAAGTAATTGCAAATGCAACTATCACTACGAACACAGTAATGGGCAACCTTACCCTAAGTACATAATCAAGAAATGATTTTTTCATTCTTTTCCCTTTGCTTGCACACAATTATGTAATAGTGTTCTTTGTTTATATCAGTTTTGGATATATTTTAAGGCTAACTAAGTACAATAAAAAAAAGATTGTAAAAACTTTACAAGCGGTTTTTGATATGCCGCATAAAGATTAAAAAATTTAGACTCATAATTTTTTATATCGAGGTGCAATGTTATAAAAGTTTATAATTAAAAGCAACTGAAAATTAACGACAAATAAAAAAAATTAAAAAAAATTCGGGGATAATTCAATCATTTTTAATCAGATAATAGTTCGTTTAGGTAATTTCCTGTGTGTTTTACCTTAATTTTCAGATTATATTTCTTGACCCCGTACTTTAATTGAAGCAGACAGCCGGGGTTGCCTGTTAGAACAATATCTGCTTTTGAATCCATAATATTTCTCATTTTTCTGTCCAAAAAAATCATTGAATCTTCTTGTCTTAAAAGATTATAAATACCCGCACTTCCGCAGCAGGTTGTTGACTCTTTTAACTCCCTGAAATTGCACCCTTTAATTTCGGATATAATTTTTCTCGGCTGATTAAAAATACCCTGCCCGTGCACATGATGGCAGGCATCGTGATATGTTACGGAACCCGAAGTCTCACTAAATTTCAACGGGATGTTATTATCGGCTATAAATTCGGTTATATCTTTAATTTTAGAAGAAAACTTCTCCGCTTTTAATGAATATTCAAGGTCGTCTTTTAACAATTCGGAATATTCTTTCATAAAAGCACCGCATCCGGCAGAATTTGAAATTAAAAATTGATAATCGAATTTTTCAAATGTATCTATATTTTGTTTTGCGAGCTTTTTGGCGGTATCCAACTCACCGTTGTGCGCGTGTAATGCACCGCAGCAGTTTTGATTAACCGGAGTAATAATTTTGCAGGCGGATTTTTTAAGTATGTTTACAGCAGCCAGATTTGAATCCGCAAAAGCTACGTTCATAATACATCCTACGTGAAAAGCCGCGTTATATTTCGGTTCGTCTTTGGGTAAGATTATCTCATCTATCAATTCATTGCTGGGTTTATCCGATATTTGAGGAGAAAGCTCATCCATAAAAAACAGTTTCGGAAAAATATTTTTTAGAAGATGCGTTTCGTGCAAAAATTTTCTCAACCTGCTTTTTTGATAAAAAAGCAGAATCTTGGAAAAGAATTTTAAATTGGATGAATTTGCCAAAATTTTATTAAGAAAAAATTTAACAATGATTTTTTGAAAATTAAATTTGCTGCTTTGGTTTAATATTTCTTTTGCCTTCAAGTGAAGATTTTCATATTTAACTCCGGCCGGACAAGCTGTTTCGCACGCTCTGCATCCCAGACAAAATGACATTTCTTCTTCGAATATTTTACCCAAAGTCTGTTCGTTTTTCGCAAACGCTTTTATAAGTCTTAATCTGCCCCTCGGCGATGAACGTTCTAATTTTGTAATTTCATAAGTGGGACAAACGGAAAGACAAATGCCGCAATGGATACACTGATAAAGAAGATCGTCATCAATCCCTTCGGATAGTTTTGCTTTTCGGTTATCCATTAAAAGGCTTTATCCGGTTTTTATTAAAAGGAAGTCTTCCTTCGCAACGCGGAGAATTAGAAAATATTTTACCAGGATTTAAGATATTGTTTTCGTCTATTGCAGATTTAATTTTTTTCATCATTTCCACGCCGGGAATACCGGCTACATTTTCAAGAAATTTTTTCTTGGCAAGACCCGTTCCGTGTTCGCCCGTAATTGTGCCCCCTAATTTTATCGCTTCGTTAAAAATATAATCGAACGCTTTATGCGCTTTTTCAATTTCCGAAGCGTCTCTTTCGTCGGTAAGACAAGTAGGGTGTAGATTACCGTCGCCCGCGTGTCCGAAGTTGCCGAAGATCAGGTTGTTGTCTTTGGCGGCTTGTCTAACTTTTTCAATGAGTACAGGAAATTCTGCCCTCGGTACGGTAGCATCTTCCAATATTGTTGTGGGTTTCACTCTCGCCAAAGCGCTGAAAGCACTGCGTCGTGCGGCTTTTAGATTAGACGATTCCGATACTGTTTCGGCAGTTTTTATGCCGGAAGCGTTATTTCTTGAGAAAATATTTTTAATAATTTCCGTGTCTTCTCTAACTTCTTCCGTTCTTCCGTCAAGTTCAATCAATAATACTGCTTCCGCATTTTTCGGTAACCCGAGTTTCGCATAATCTTCGATACAGTTAAGTGTTGTATTGTCTAAAAATTCCATCATAGCCGGCGTGACAGATGTATTAAATATTCCGGATATCGCGTTGGAACAATCGATCATTTTATCGAAAAAAGCAATTATAGTTGAAAAAGATTCGGGCTTAGGAATAAGTTTCAGCATTACCTTTGTTATTATTCCAAGCGTTCCTTCGCTTCCGATAATAAAATCTTTTAGATTATAACCGGCAGCGTCTTTAACATTTTTCCCTCCCGTTTTTAATAATTCACCGCCGGGCAGTATCATTTCAATACCCGTCACATAATTTTTTGTAACACCGTATTTCAGCCCTCTCAGTCCGCCGGCATTATTGGCAACGTTACCGCCTATAGTACAAACGCTTGAACTTCCGGGGTCGGGTGGATAAAACAGATTTAACTTTTCAACTTCACTTTGCAGTATGCCCGTAACAACTCCCGGCTGAACCGTAACGGTTAGATTTACAGGATCAATTTCCAAAATGCTGTTCCACTTTGTCATTACAAGCGCTATACTATTTTCTACGGGAATTGAGCCTCCGCTTAATCCTGTGCCCGCACCGCGCGGAACTATATTTATCTTTTCAGAATTGGCTAAATGGACAACTTCGGAGATTTGTTCTTCATTTTCTGGAAAAATTACCGCTTCCGGCAGCTGCTGATAAAGCGGAGTCGCATCAAACGAATAGCTTAGTTTGTCTTCGTTTGAATCAAAGAAATTATCTTTGCCTACAATTTCTTTTAATTTTATTTTGGTTCTTTCATCCATAAATAATTCGGAATGACACATCCGTCATGCTGTCCGTCAGCTGACGGATTGTTTCA
>CAZAOG010000040.1:0-21277 GCA_964486645.1 uncultured Ignavibacteriaceae bacterium
AAACATCAATGTTTTTTGAATGCACTTTTATTTTGGTTATTTTTAGCACTTGAAAAATTATTTGTCGGAGAAACATTTTAAATGCAGTTTAAACGCAGAACACACACTTGCGGTGAGTTAAGAGAAAAGAACATCGGTGAAAAAGTTGTATTAAACGGATGGGTTAACACACGCCGCGATTTGGGAGGAGTAATATTCATCGATTTAAGAGACCGATACGGTATAACCCAGGTTGTATTTGAGCCTCACTATAATGAGGAAACTCATAACGCGGCAAAAGAATTAAGAGGAGAATATGTAATTTCGGTTGAGGGTGTTGTTGAAAAAAGATCCGAAGAAACCGTTAACCCTTCTCTTTCAACGGGGATGGTTGATGTTAGAGCGGATAAACTTCTGATATTAAATAAAGCCCAAACACCTCCGTTTTTAATTCAGGATAAAATTGATACAAACGAAGAGACAAGACTAAAGTATAGATTTTTGGATCTCCGCCGTCCGGAACTGCAAAAGAATTTACTTCTTAGGCATAAAATGTATCAAACCGTGCGGGATTATTTTAACGAAAACGATTTTGCCGAAATAGAAACACCCGTGCTGATGAAAAGCACACCCGAAGGCGCAAGGGATTATCTCGTTCCCAGCCGTCTTCATAAAGGAAAATTTTACGCACTGCCGCAATCGCCCCAGACTTACAAACAGCTTTTAATGGTTTCCGGGTTTGACAAATATTATCAAATAGTAAAATGCTTCAGGGATGAAGACCTTCGTGCCGACCGCCAGCCGGAGTTTACGCAGATTGACGTTGAAATGTCATTTGTTCAACAGGAGGATGTCTTTAACACGGTCGAAGGATTGATGAAAAAGTTATTTAAAGATGTTTGGAACAAAGAATTAAAAACACCGCTTCCAAAACTTACCTATGCCGAAGCAATGGAAAAATACGGCTCGGATAAACCCGATTTAAGATTTGATTTAGAAATGGTGACTTTAAATGATGTGTTTGATAAATCAGAGTTTAGAGTGTTTAAAGACCAAACGGAAAACAAAGGAATAATCACAGGATTAAAAATACCCGGCTGCGGAAACTACACAAGAAATCAGTTGGATGTTTTAACCGAATTCGTTAAAAAACAAGGTGCGGGCGGTCTAATTTGGATGCGTGTAAAAGAAGAAGGTTTGGAAGCGCCCGTAGCCAAATTCTTTACGGAAGAAGAAAAACAAAATTTGGTAAACGGTTTAAATGCCCAAACAGGCGATTTAATCTTTATTCTTACCGGAAAAAAAACAAAAATTCTTTCTATTATGGGTTCACTCAGACTTGAAATGGCAAGGCGTCTTGATTTGATAAAAGAAGATACTCCGCCGACTTTAATTTGGGTTACGGATTTTCCCCTTTTAGAATGGGACGAAGAAACAAACCGTTATTATGCGATGCATCATCCGTTTACTTCGCCAAGAGATGAAGACCTTGAACTGTTGGAAACTTCCCCCGAAGCAGTTAGGGCAAAAGCATACGACTTAGTTTTAAACGGCAACGAAATAGCCGGAGGAAGCATAAGAATTCACGATTCATCGGTGCAGTCAAAAATGTTTAAAGCGCTCGGTATAACAAAAGAAGAAGCGGAGCTGAAATTCGGCTTTCTGTTAAATGCACTTAAATACGGCGCACCGCCTCACGGAGGTATTGCTTTCGGATTTGACAGGATGGTTATGCTGTTTACGGGAAGTCAATCCATAAGAGAAGTAATAGCATTCCCTAAAACTTCAAGCGCCATTTCTTTAATGGATGATTGTCCATCGCCCGTAAGCGAAGAACAATTAAATGAACTTCATATAAAAGTTAAAAAATAATTCACCCGGTTTTGTTTGGTGAATCCATGTTCCTGTGGGAAATATTTGTACGGCAGAGTTTACCGAGGTTAAAACGTAATTGTTTTTTTTGTAAAAATTGTAAATTATAGTAAGACATATTATTCCGTAGGAATGCCATTGGCATTAATCTGTCCTACAAAAAATCAAACACGCCAAAAATTTAAAAACACTTTACTCATACCAAGAAACAACTTCAAAAAACCCTGTACTAGGAAATGACGGAGGAAAACTGAACATCAGTCTTTCATCGTATTTATAACTTTTATTAAAACCGCTTGTAATTCCTCTCCAGCTAAAAGTACCAACGGGCAGTCTTGTTTTTTGTGTTATTCCGCCCAATAAATTTATTGTGCCGCTGGGTCCTCTGTTACGATAGTTTTCCGCACCGAACCCGCCTTTTTCAGCAAAAATTGCGGCATCAATATTAATTCCGTTTGAGTTTGCGCTATTGTCGGTAACGTAAACATTGTTTTGTGCAATAATACCGAGCATGTCTTTGGAGGAAGGATATTTTATAGGATCCTTATCATAAACAATGTCGTCGTCTATATAAATGTTTCCTCTGCTGCCGTGTCCGCCTACGCCAATTGTAAATTGACCTTTAACCTTTCCGCTGATTCTTAATATTGCGTTATTTACAAAGATGGTTCCGTTAGGCGCAAAGGTTTTGGCGGGAACGGTTTTCCATTTATCTTCTTTATCGTCGTCGTCATCATGTTCTTCCTTCTCCTTTCCCTTTTTCTTCCACTTCTTCTTTTCTTTTTCCTTCTTTTTTGAAGATGAAAATTTATATTTTATGTTGTCGCCCTCAAACTTGATATACACCGTTTTTTTGCCGGAAATATATGCCCCGCCGCTTTTAGCAGCCGCTTTTAAATTTTTAACACCGTTTTGGGGTAAGGCAAGATCAACTCCTTGTTCAAATCCGCCTATAAATTTTGGCGTTGCACCCTTTCTTAAATTCAAAGCTTTTTTAGAAGTTACTTTACCCATAAAGACCGGAGAGCCGTCAATGTTCATTACATCTTGTGAGTGGAGCGGTCCCCATACCGTATCCCCTGTTGTCCACCAAATATTATTTCCTTCGTTTACGGAATAGTAGGCAAATTTTGAAAATTTGCTCGGCTGCAGCGTAACTTGTACGGTATCGTTTAAACCGCGAAAGGTACCTACGGAAGTTATTCTTATTATTTGTCTGAAAGCGTCTAATACATCAACCGAAACATTTATCTTGCCTTTTTGAAAGCTGAGGTTTTTGTATCCTTTTTTCCAAGACTTGTTTAAATATATTTTATTTGCAGCAATGTTTGCCCCGCTGACGGCAATGTTGTGGGCTGTTACGGAGGCATGATAGTCAGCCATGTTGGAAACTGCTCTTGTAGATGCAGATCCGATGTTTTTTTCCATTATCAAAAATATCAGACTAAAACCAAGCACTACTATTAAAATTGCTTTTCCGCCCATAATTAATTCCTTTTACCTGTTACTTAAATTTCTTGCCGTTAATTTAATTTGCCTCCAAAACGCAACGGTATAAACCGAATCCCACGCTTCGGTGTTTTCCACCTGAACATCAATTTGTATTGATTTAATAAGTGCGGGCAACTTAACGGGGTTTTGGTTTATAGCATTACCTAAAGCATCAAAATATTTGAAAGCAAATTTTGTAATTCCAACATTTGAACTTTTCGGTACTTCATTGTTTACCACTCGATATAAAAGTCTGTCTCTTTTGTTAGGAGTATTAGAAAGCTCGGACGCAGAGCCGAGATAATAATATAAGGTATCCACTATTCCGTTATTGTCTACATCCGTTAAAAATTTTATGCTGCTTGCATCTGCGTATAAAATTGATTTGGTAGGATCAGGTATTTTTTTCCAATCCTTGCAGTAACCTATTTTTCTAAAATCACTTTCCATCACTTCAATTACGGATACCATTGCCTGTTGAATGTTTAATTCGGACGTGCTGTTATATATTGTACTTGTAGCCGAATTGTTTAATCTAAACAATATTATCAATAATAATCCGCCTACGAATATTGATCCTATTATGTCAATTATTGTATTAAATCCCATTTTATCTAAACACCCAATAACTGTAAAGAGATGATACCGTTACGGTATCTCTCATAGATTTACTTGTTATTTTAATCGTTATTTTTTTTGTCCATTTTCTGTCGCTTACTATTTTATCGGGATTTGTATCACTGACGTAATCCACCGAACAAGAAACCCTATATTTTGCAGAGGGCATAGTAGAATCCACAAAACTGTAACCGTTGTAATCGTCTATGTCGTCAAAATTCGAACGCGTTTCATTTTCAGGACCCAAAAGCTTTTTGCTTGTTAATTTACTTTCCTTTGTTAAAGTATTGCCTATGGTTTTTTCGTCAAAAGCTTTTTTTGAAATTTCTTCAAGCATGGTATTGCCTATTGAAAGGGCAAGAATATCATATTTAGAATCATACAAAGTAGATGTATTCTGGAGCGAAACGGTATTTACTCTCAACACCATCGCCGAAAGAAATATCATTGCCCCCATCGTAAGTATCATTTGTCCTGTGTTCATATTTCTAAAACTTTATTCGTAATAATATAAGAATTATTTTTGTCTATTAAACAAGAGCAAAAATTGTGCTAAAAAAAACACAAACCGATTTTTCTTAAAAAGTGTGTTTTATGGTTTTTTTTAACATTATTAAATAGTAAGATTTAAGTTTAAATCGGTAATATTTACAATTTGTATTAAAATATTACATTAATTCGCTATATTTTATCAAAATCATCCTTTTACAAAAACAGGTAAATATTACCGATTCGGTAATATTTACACGTAATTTTTACCGACCGGTTCATATCTTTGTTCCTATTTTGTTTTATTAAAAGAAGTTAATTAATGGCATATTTTTTTCTTATTAATTTCGGGTAAAGAAAAAAATAATTTTTTTATTAAATAATTTATTTATTAATAATTTAAAGGAATGATAACATGGGTCAACAACAATTGTTATTAATCGTACTCGGGGTAATAATTGTAGGTATTGCTGTAGTGGTTGGAATTAATTTGTTTAATGCCAGCGCTGTTTCCGCAAACAGAGACGGTGTTATATCGGATTTGAATAACTTGGCAACTATGGCTCAACAATATTACAAAAAACCAACGTCGATGGCAGGCGGTGGAAACACATTTACGGGCTGGGCTATTCCGGGTCAATTGGACACAACTGCTAACGGTACTTATGCGGCAACCGTAAGTGCTCAGTCAGTTACAATAGTCGGAACAGGCACGGAAACCGGAGACGACGGGTCAAACAAGGTTAAAGCCACAGCTACAGTTACCCCGACGGCAATAACCACCGTTAAAAATAATTAACTTTATTTTAGTTATTTTTTTTAAAAGGCTGATAAAATTATTATATTTTATCAGCCTCTTTTATTTTAAGGAAAAAACATGGTTGAATTAAAATTTTCGGCTGAAAATAAGGACGGAAAAACTTTAAACGGTACTTTTACCGCCGTCAGTTTAAGAGCGGGTAAAAAAAAGATACACGATTTAGCAGAGAGAAATAATCTTAAAATAAAAAGGATAGAAAAAAAATCCACCTACCTTTACAAAATACAAAAAGGAAATGACAAGCCTATAAAAGGGCAGCAAAAAGCCTATTCAAAATTAGAAGTACAAAATGCGTTAACCAGACTGGGATTTAAAGTTCTTTCCGTAAACAAAAAACTTTTTGATTTTAGTTTTAATCCGCCGCCTTCGGAAATAGTTTCCTTTGTAAAAATCAGCGCCGAACTTTTGGATCAGAAACTTCCCTATAGCGAAATACTAACTCTGTTAATGGGAGACGTACAAAACAAAACACTTAGGGAAACACTTAAAGAAATAAACAATGAATTAAAACGCGGCGCCGACAGTCAGGAAACATTTTTAAAATACCAGCCTGTTTTTGGTAAGTTCACGGCGTATATGTTGGGTCTTGCTTCTAAAAGCGGCAACATGACGGAGATCTACAAAGCCACTGCCAAGTTTATTGAAAGACAGATGGAGTTTAAAAAGAGTTTAAGAAGCGCTCTTATTACACCCGCCATTACAATGTTTATCCTTTTTTTAACAGTCATTTTTTATGTTGCGTATATATTCCCTGAAACGGCAAGACTATTTGTAAAGTTTGGTGTTGAGCTACCACCTATGACAGCTTTTACTTTAAAGATAAGTGATTTTTTGGCCGAATATTCAACGTCTGTAACCGTGTTAATTATAGCTGTTCCAATTATTATATGGCGTCTTTTAAAGACAAAAAAAGGAAAATTTTTATATGATAAATATATTTTAAAAGTTCCTTATATTGGTAACTTAATACATAAGACATTGATAGAAATTTACAGCAGGGTTTTTTATACTTTATATAGCGGATCTGCCGAAAGTATTGAACCGATAAGGATTGCAGCCGAGGCAACGGGCAATCAATACTTTGAAACACAAATAAAAACCATTGCAATTCCCTTAATGGTTAAAAAGGGTGTTGGTTTAACCGAAGCATTTAAAGCAAGCGGTGTTTTTACGGAAACGTCTTTATCAAGATTTCATTCGGGAGAAGAAACCGGAACTATTAAAAACACCTCTCTTCAATTAGCTAATTATTATGAGGCTGAAACAGTACATAGACTTAAAAGTATGATAGAGTTAATACAGGTTGTTATTGCGATGATTATTATGGTGGTAATGATTGCTTTAACATTGGTGTCTGCAGAAACGGCAACCGTAAGACCCAGCACTACAACATCGGATAATTCATATACAATAGAAAGAACAATAACATGATTGATACAAATTTAGAAATGACGGATAAAATCGGTTACCTTCTTTTTAAGAAGGGAATAATCGATGCGGAGATTTTAGAAAAAGCCCTCAACGCAAAAGCTAACGATAAATCTAAAATAAAAAGAAACCTTGCTCAAATTTTAGTTGAAGATTTTAAATTCGATCACGATGCTATATTTAGGGAGGTAGCAATACTATATGCTTTCAGAGAGCTGAATATTCAGGTTGATGAAATTAGCCAAAACACCATTGAGTTTATAAGAGATAAAATCAAAGCAGCCGGAGAACAGGCAAAAGACCTTATGTTAGAACATAAGGTTATTCCTTTTATGTACGATGAAAAGGTCAGAGACAAATTACTTATTGCGGCAATTGATCCTACCGACAGGGCAATACCCAAAATAGCTTTTAGCTTAAACGCTAAAAAATATGAAGTAATGTTTATAAAGAAACGCGATTATGAGAAATTAATTAAGATAGTTATGCCTCCGGAAAATGTATATCTGCAGGCAATGGAAGAAAGCGAAATAGAGTTGGAAGTTGTTGGAGATGATGAAAGTTCACTTAACGAAGACGAACTTGAAGCCGAGATAAATAAAAGCGCACTAATAAATTTAGTTGAAGGTGCTTTGGTTGAAGGCGTCAGGGTAGGGGCAAGCGATATTCATTTTGTACCGCAATCCGGAAAGAAAACAAATATTCTTTTTAGAATTGACGGTAATTTGCAGTTATGGCACGTACAGGAAAACACATTGCCCGAGGCGGTAATAGCCGTTGTAAAAGACCGCGGTAAAGGGATGGATAGATTTGAAAGAGAAATGGCTCAGGATGGATTTATTCAGAGGAAAATTGACGATGTTGTTATTCGTTATAGAGTTTCGGTGCTACCGATGGTTGGAACAGAATTAAAGAACAAATTTGAAAGCATTGTTATAAGAATACTTGACGATAGAAAAGTCATTAAAGATTTAGGCAAATTAGGTCTTGCGGGTTATGCCAAACAAGCATTTGTAAAAGCGATAAACAAACCTCAGGGAATGATAATATTAACGGGACCTACGGGAAGCGGTAAAAGCACGACCCTTGTTGCCGCAATATACCAGGTTATTAATCCTGCAGTTAATGTTTTAACGGTTGAAGACCCCGTAGAATATGTTATTGAAGGGGCAAGACAGTTGAAGATAGGCTATAAAATGAATTTCGATCAGGCTATCAGGTCTATATTAAGACACGACCCCGATATTGTTCTTGTAGGTGAAATGAGGGATAAAATTACAGCTGATATTGCCATTAAACTTGCAAACACCGGGCACTTAACATTTTCTACTTTACACACCAACGATGCACCGAGTGCGGTTGCAAGATTATATAAAATGGGAATAGAACCCTTCTTAATAGCTTACGCAATTAACGTTATTGTTGCACAAAGACTTGTTAGAAAGCTTTGTAATAACTGCAAAAAGAAAGTATCCAATTTTGACGAAGAGGCTATGAAATCAGCCGGATTAAATATTGCAGAGTGGAGAAATTTTGATATTTATAGAGCCGAAGGGTGTGAAAAATGCAATAGAACAGGCTATAAAGGAAGAATAGCAATACACGAAGCACTATATTTTACAAAAGAAATTAGAGGAATTATTGTAAGGTCTGGCATCGAAGTTGATGAGGAAAAAATTAGAATTCAGGCAAAAAAAGACGGCTCTTTAAATTTAAGGGAATCGGGCTTGGAAAAGGTTAAATTAGGGTTGACTTCCCTCGAAGAAGTAATTTCGGCGACAACTATAGATTAACATAATTTTATGTTCTTAATTTGGAAAAATATTTATCAGGTTAAAAAAGTTAAAATTTAATAATAAATAATAAGCAAACAATTGCCTTATACAAATTTAAAAAATATTTTATCGTCTATTCTATCACAGCTTCCGGAAGTTATAAATTCAGTAGACAGAATTAAACAAGTTGCTGAAAACATAGAAAAAATTAATAATAAGTATAGAATTGAATTAAGAAGTATTCTGAATAAACTTCTGATAAGTATGATAGAAAGGGAAGCCTCGGATATAGAAATAGGCGGTTTTGGAACGGATAATTATATTTGGCTGCGTGTATTTGGAATAAAAGAAAGAGTTAAAGAATTTCCTCAACTTACAAGCGATGAAGCAACGATTTTAATTTGTAATTTATTAAACACGGATCAGTTAAAATTTTTAATAGAAAATAAAAATTTGGATTTTAGTTATACCTTCTTTTATGAAAGAAAAAAAACCAATGCCCGCTTTAGAGCCTGTGCCTATTATGATATAGACACATTGGCTTTGAACATGAGAGCGATAAATACCGTAACGCGTCCAATTGAATCGTTGGGCTTTCATCCCAATGCTTTTAAGGTGATGAATCACAAATACCAAAAATTCGGTTTAACATTAATTACCGGAATAACCGGCTCCGGTAAATCCACAACCCTGGACGCAATAATAGATTATCATAATAATACCGACCAGGCTCATATCGTAATTATTGCTTCACCCATAGAATATGTTCACAAATCCAATTTAGCAATTATTAGACACAGAGAAGTCGGGAGAGATGTAAAATCTTTTAAAGACGGTGTAATTCAAACAATGCGTCAAGACCCGGATATTATTGTTATCGGTGAGATGAGAGACCCCGACACCATTATGGCTGCATTGGAAGTTACGGACACCGGTCATAAAGTTTTTTCAACACTTCACACATCTTCTGCAGTGGAGTCGATAGACAGAATCGTTGCAGAAGTGCATCCCAATGAGCAAGAAAGAGTTAGAAACAGACTGGCGGATATACTGGTTTCGGTTGTATCTCAAAAACTTGTTCCTACTGTAGACGGCAAATTGGTTTTGGCAAAAGAAGTTTTAGTCGTAAACTCTAATGTAAAAGCAGCAATTAAAAACAATAATACCAGTGAAATTTACATGATGATAACTCAAGGAGCTGCCAGCGGAATGATTACAATGGAGCAGGACTTAAAGCGTTTATATTTAAATAAAATTATTACTTTGGATGATGCAATGGCTTATGCCAACCAAAAAAAGTATATGCAGCAAATTTTAATTTAACCTATGAAACAATATATTTTTATATACTGCGAAGGTACCGATGCAAAAGTTATAGCTGTTGAAAAGACTAAAGAAAAATTAAAAATTATAAAGGCAGCTGCATTAGAAATAGTACAACCCTCTATTGATATTGATCAAAGTATAAGGGGGCTGAGATTAGAGTCGGATGATGACATCTCGCTGGTGGGGTTAAACACATCGGAAAGAAGTGCTTCAAAAGAACCTTCGTTCAGCAGTATGACTTTTATGAACGCTGCATTAGAAGGTTTAAAACTAAATAAAACCCGCTTTGTTCCGGTTATTACAGACCCTGCAATTTACTATCACGAAGTAGAAGGAACACAGAAGACCAATTCATCGAGAGTAACAACGCAAATTGCCGAAGATATTCAAAGGCAGAGAAACGTTGCCGTTGATAAAGATAATATAGGATATGTTCCCCTTGCCGACAAATCATATTTGTCCGTTTTTGTCAGCGGTGAAATTGAATGTGTAAAACTTATAAATTCTTTAGCTAATTATAACGGTAAAAGATATTACAAAATACCCGCTGTTAAAAGTGCGGAACTATCGCTTGCTTATTATATTACAAAAAAAGAAAAATTCTTCCCGGATGATTCTTCCTTAATTGTATATATCGGCAAAGACTACAGCAAGCTGATCTTTCTTAAAGGCAGAAAACTAAAACATATAGGCTCTACTTTAGATATAGGAAAAGCCAATCTTCATACATACGATGTCTATTTTTCAAAAATTCTTTTGGAAATGGAAAACGGCGGTATTTCCACATTAGATAATATTATTGTCTGCGGTGAAGATGATTCCGAAAATCTTTTGCTTTCTTTTTACGGAACATTCCCCGAAGCCAATGTATCGAAGGTTGATTTTAATGAATTGGACATATCCGAGCTGACTAAAGAAACAAAAGATAAATTGTCGTCCTTTTGTGTTCCGATAGCGGCTGCGCAAGATTATTTTGCAGAATTAGAGGGTGAACACAAAGGAGTAAACCTTTTACCCAAATATGTTGTTGAACAGCAAAAGTTTCTCCAGTTCGGATGGCACGGGTTTGCTATACTGCCCCTTCTGTTTGTTGCCGCTTTTTTCTTTACTCAAAAAGCACTTGAAAACAATTTAACTATCAAGAAATTGGATTCTGATATAATAAAGTATCAGCAGCTCTACGATAAAAATCAGGCAATAATTAATCAAATTTCATCACTCGAAGGAAAAATAAATAACTTTGGAAGAACGCAGTCTATTTTGGATTCCGTATCGGTCGGAACATTGGTTTGGACCAGGGCATCAAATAATATTTCTTCGTTTATAAAAAGGAAGAAAAACCTGTGGCTGACAAATGTTTACCTGGATGCCGAAAACAGGGTTAAAATAGAGGGATATTCATTAAACAAAAATGTAGTTACCGATTTAGCTTATAGTTTACGGACAGCGGAATTAAAAGGTATTTTCTTTGAAACCTTAAGAGAAAAAAATTCCTATAAGTTTACTTTAACATTCGATATATCAAACTACAATAAGGTGGGGGAATGAACAGGAAACTAAAAAACACCTTGGGTTTAATCGGATTGCTTATTATTGTGGTCGCGGCGGGCATTATTTACAGCTATGTTATTCAAGAAAATAAAATAGAAGACAGGCAAAGCAGGCTGAAAAAATTGAAATCTTTTAACTATAAAACCAGCGAGATTACAGAACAGTTAAATGATTTAACAAAGAAAGCAAATGTTTTAGACTCTCTTCTCGCTTCACGAAGATTTAATATACCTTATAATTTGTCTTCGATAAAATTTTTCAAATTCATGAATTCCGTCAGTTCTAATTTTTCTCCGGTAACCAAAATAAATGTTGAGTATATAGATAAATTTGACGACAAGGAATTTACATATTACGAATATAAAATAACCGGAAGCGGAGAATACAACGATATTTTCAAAATAATATATTCTATTGAACACAGTAAAGAATTAAAAAAGATTAAGAGTGTTTCAATGAATAGCATTGTTTCTTCAGACAAAAACAAAGTGCCCGAATTTTTAGTAAGAAGTACAATTATAGCCGATGTTTACTTTGCCAACAACGATAGATTTGCCACTAAAAAATTGTATGAAAACGATCTGACGGCAAAACCGCAGTATGATATTTTTTATCCTCTTATCCGTAACGAAATTCCGCCCAATAATGAAGGATTATTAGATGTACAAGGAGCAAAATTATTGGCGCTGATTCCGGAAGGTGCGTTTTTATCCGATTCCAACGGAAAAACGTTCCTGCTGTGGGAAGGAGAGCAAGTTTATTTGGGGTATTTAACCAAGATTGACTATGAACATAATAAGGTTAACTTTATAATTAATAAAGGCGGCATAATTGAAAATGTAAACCTGACACTTGAAAAAGAAAAGCCAAAAAAGATAAAAAACACAGAAAAATAAAAGAGTTTTAATTATGAAAAAAATAAGTTTAATAGTTTTATTATTAACGATGTTTGCCCCGTTTTTTTCGGCCCAACAGTATTTGGAAAAGATGCTGGGTAGAAATTACGGTCCGAATGAATTAATTACTCTTTCATCCGCCCTTCCCTTTGAGCAAGCAATTGATTTGATAAGCAAAGTAAGTGAAAAATCATCGGGCATTAAAATTGTTTTAACAACCGATAACCCCAATCCGATTGGTGTTGAAATAAATAATATGTATTATTTAAAAGCGCTTGATATTATTGTTAAATACGCCGGCTTGATATACGAAAAGAAAGACGATATGATAATTGTTAAGAAAAAAGACCAGGTTCAACGGAATCCCCAAACTTACGCCTCTGTAAACTCCAGAGAAGTTACAATATCGGCTGTGTTTTTTGAATCGGATGTTAGCAAATCCAAAGAACTTGGGCTTGATTGGAAATTTTTGTTATCTAAAGACGGTTTGGAAATAGGAGGAGATTTTGGCAAAGATTTGACACAATCAACAAGCACCACTACCAATACCAAAACGAAAGTAAAACTTCCCAAATATCAAATAAGCACAAAATCATCTTTTGATATCGGTGGTTTTTTCGGTGAAGCCACGTCTATATTCAGATTTTTAGAAAACGAAAATGTAGGGGAGATAATATCAAATCCGAACATAACGGTTAGAGACGGAGTGAAGGGGAAAATTCAAGTCGGTTCCGACTTTTCCATTAAGCAGAAAGATTTTTCCGGCAACGTAGTTGAAAAGTTTTTCCCTACCGGCACCATTATAGAAGTAACCCCTTATGTCTATAAGGAAGATAGCCTAAACTACATCCTTTTGGATATAAAGGTTGAAAGAAGTTCGTTTTCACAAAATGAATTAACATCGGAGATTAAAAAAACAACTGCAACAACCCAGGTAACAATGCTGAACGGAGAAGAAACGGTTATAGGAGGATTGTTTATAAATCAGGAAGTAAAAGAAAGAACAGGTATACCTTTTTTAAAGGACCTGCCTTGGTGGTTTTTTGGACTTAGATATATTTTCGGCAGCGACAAAACAACGATAGCTAAAAAGGAACTTGTTATATTAATAAAAGCCGAGTTGATTCCCACTCTTAAAGAGAGATTATCTATTAGAAAAGCCGAAGGGTCACCAATTCAAAACGAAATTATGAAAAACAGAAAAAGGATTAAATATTATCGATTTAAAAATTCAAATCCCGAAAAAAAATAGGTAAGCCGATGGAATCAATTTTAATAGTTGACGATGACATAAATCTTTGTACTGTTCTTCGTGAAGAATTAAACACCGTTGGATATGACACAGAGTTTGTTACGGACGGTAACAAAGCAATCGAATCACTTTTACGAAAACAGGTGGATCTTATTTTGCTTGATTTAAAAATGCCCAACAAGGATGGTTTTGGTGTTCTTAAAGATTTGCATGAAAAGAACATTAAATCAAAGGTTATTGTTTTAACTGCTTATGCCGATGTTAAAAGCGCGATAGATTCAACCAAAATGGGTGCAAGTGATTTTATTTCCAAACCGTACGACTTTGACGAATTGTTGATAACGATAAGAAGAGTTTTACAGGAAGAATAAAGGTGAAAATAAGAACCCGTATATTGATTATAAATTTTATAACAGTAATAGTGGTGATAAGTGCAGTAACTTATTCTTTCTATTCAATAATGTATAACGTTTTAGAAGAGCAGCAATCACAAAGTTTATTAAAATCAACAAACAATTTTATTTATACTTATCAACAGTATTTAGATGCCGCCGCAATTGAAGCCGCCTCATTTGTCGAATTAAAAGAGAAATCCGTTAATCTTAGAAACGTAGATTTTATTTTAAGAAAACACAACGATTCAAATCTCTATTCGTTTACGTACTTTAACAACAAAATAGTTCGTTCAAAAAAAAAAATATCATTAGAAGATTTTATCTCCAGTAATCCCTTTATAATTATCCAAAAATATATAAGCCGTAACGGTAAAGAATATATATACGGAATAAGAATAACAAAAGATTATCTGCTGTTTATTTCCAAACAAATCGGTTCTCATTTGGCTTTGGTGTGGAACGATTTTCCGACTGTAGTTTCAACACAAACAAACGATTATAATTTATTTGCTTTAAAAAAACTAACCGAAAAGCTTAATAAAAAAAATAATTTTACCGTCACCGATTATTCAAAAGGCTCTAACGCTTTGGTGGCAACCCTTTACAGACCTGAAAATATTTTTAACAGTAAATTCTCTTTCGGTTTTATAATATTTAATTCTATTTCCGGTCTCGCTAAATTAACCACCAATTTAAATTTGATAATATTATTAACGGCAATTACGGGCATATTATTGTCGGTAATATTAACGTTATTATTTTCCAACAGAATAAGAAAACAACTGAGAATGTTGAGCAAAGCGGCAATCCTTACCGGAGAGAGAAATTTTAAAAACCTTATTGATATTAAAAGTAAAGATGAAATCGGCGATCTTTCAAATGCTTTTAATGATATGATTGGCGAATTATATAAAAGCGAAAAAGCCAAAAAAGAATACAGTGATTTTATAGAACTTGTCAATCAAAATCCCACACTCAAAGAATTTTCGGACGCTACGCTTTCTAAAATTATAAAAACGGGTAATTTCCCTATTGGTGCGCTTTACAGTGTTTCCGAAAAGGAGATTACACTATGCAGCGCCTATGGAATAACAGAAGAAGATTTACCCGAGAAAAACATAAACTATCTTAAAAGTGTAGTTGAGGAAAAAGAAATAAAAGAACTTTCTTTTTTTGATTCACCCTTATCCGTAACAATAGGCATTGTTAATGTAAACCTGAAACATCTTCTTATTATGCCGGTTATTTATAATAATGAAGTTATAGGAATTTTGGAATTGGGCTCCGAAAAAGAAATATCGGAGGAATTGAAAAATTATTTAAACAGCATAATGCTCCAGCTTGCCATAGGTTTAAGTAATGCCCAGGCTTTTTTACGACTTGAGCAGATGGTCGTTGAACTGAGAAATTTAAATGAAGAATTTCAGAAACAAAACGTTCAAATAACCGAACAAAACAAAACACTGAAAGAACTTCACGTTCAGTTAAAAGAAAAAGCGGATGAGCTGGAAATACAAAAAGAGAAAGCCGAAGAATCTACAAAATTAAAATCGCAATTTTTGGCAAGCATGTCGCACGAACTTCGCACACCCATGAATGCCATTTTGGGTTTAACCGAATTGATCTTGGAAGATTCCAATCTTGATGATAAAGACCGAGAAAGACTCGGTGTTGTTTTAAAAAGCGGTAAAAGGCTGATGATGTTAATAAACGACGTGCTCGATCTTTCAAAAATTGAAGCCGGCAAAATGGATGTAAATATTGACACCCTTATTCTTAATGATCTGTTAAATGATGTTGAAGCAAATGTAAAACCTTTGGTTAAAGACAAAGACATTTTGTTCAGAATAAACAAAAAAATAAACACCAACATTATAATTAAAACCGACGGCTATAAAATAACACAAGTACTTATTAATTTGATAGGCAATGCGGTTAAATTTACAAACGAAGGTTATGTGGAATTATCAATAAATTTACAGCCGAATAATTTGTTGGAATTCAAAGTAACCGACACGGGGTTAGGAATATCCGAAGACGACATAAAAATAATATTTGAAGAATTCAGACAGGCAGACGGGTCTATAACCAGAAGGCACAGCGGTACGGGTTTGGGACTTGCCATAAGCAGTAAAATTGCAAAGCTGCTGAAAGGAACCCTGCAGGTTACAAGCGAAATCGGGAAGGGATCTACATTTACATTTACATTGCCCGTTGAGGTAATTGAAATAAAAAAAGAAAACGGGGAACCTCGGATTACCGAAATTTCAAAGAAGGAAAAAAAGAAAGATCTGGTGCTGATAATTGACGATGATTCCGATACGCGCTATACTGTCGGGAGTTTTTTGAAATCAAAAGATTATGAGGTAATAACAGCCGAAGACGGAAGACAGGGTATAAAAAAAGCTATTGAACATCATCCGTTTGCAATAATATTGGATATAATGATGCCCGGTAAAAACGGCTGGCAGGTTTTGGAAGAATTAAAGGAAAATAAAAAAACAAAAGACATTCCCGTTATTATTTTTTCAATTATGGAAGATAAACAGGTTGCTTTTAACTTAGGTGCATTTGATTATATAGTTAAACCTATTTCCGGCATTAATTTAATTTCAGTATTAAATAAATTGGAAATAATTTCTCACAAAAAAATAAGAACCGTTACAATTGTGGACGACGATGAAGTTGAGTTTGAAAGGTTCAAGAAAGAATTTAAGAACGAAAAGGTTAGAATAAATTATATAAAAGACAGCAAGATTGCCTTTAGTCAGATAAAAGAATCGCAGCCGGATTTAATTGTGCTCGATTTAATTATGCCGGAAGTTGACGGGATTACTTTGGCTAAAAAATTAAAATCCGACAAACACACTAAAGAAATTCCCATTATTATCAGCACGGCTAAAAATTTATCTAAAGAAGAAAGCGAACTTTTGGATAAAATAGTTGAAGAAATTTCTCTTAAATCTAACGAAAGCCCGTTTGATGTATTAATAAAAGTAAGAGAAAGACTTCAGCTTCAGGCTATTGGGCAAGCCGAAAACAAAACACGTAAAGGAAAAACCGCGAAGATCAATAAATTAACGGAAAGCGAAAATCCTTTGATAATGATTGTGGACGACGACCCCGATACATTATTTACTTTAAACGAGTTGGTGGAATCTTTAAGTTACCGTACGGTTTTAGCCAAAGACGGGTTGGAATGCATTAAGAAACTGAAAGAGATAAAACCGGATTTAATTTTGTTGGATATTATGATGCCAAGGATGGATGGATTTCAAACACTGAATAAAATTAGAGAAAACCAAAAACTTGAAAAAGTTCGGGTCTTTGCCGTAACCGCAAGAGCGATGGAAGAAGACAAAAAGATTATATTAAAACACGGGTTTGACGATTATATTCCAAAACCCGTTGATCCTTTAATTTTAACTAATAAAATTAACACACACTTTAACAAATTAGCGAAGATAAAAAATGTATAAAATTTTGATAATTGATGATTTAAGAGAAAATATTTTTATGCTTAAAAACAGGCTTGAAAAAGAAAATTACGAAACAATTTCCGCCGATAACGGCCAAGAAGGAATTGAAAAAGCAAAAAAACATTTACCGGATTTAATTCTGCTTGATATAATGATGCCCGGTAAAAATGGTTTTCAGGTTTGCAAAGAACTTTTGGAGGATGAAACCACGAAAGACATACCGATAATTATGGTAACGGCTAAAGTTTCGGCAGACGATATTAAAACAGGTTTGGAAACAGGCGCTTTCGATTACATTAAAAAACCATTTAATAACATTGAACTTTTAGCCAGAGTGAAAACAGCGCTTAAATATGCCGAAGCACGAAAAATAGCTCTGGAAATAGAAAAGAAGAATATGTATACGGCGACGGTTGTAACCGCAAATCATAAAATAAGGCAGCCTTTAACTTTGATGAATTTAACTTCTGCGGCTATTAAAAGAGAATTGGAAAAGGACACGATATCAAAAGAGGTTGTTTTAAAGAAGCTGCACTTTCTTGAAATAGCGGTTAAAGAAATAAACGATGTGTTAAAACAATTACAAAACATTAAAGAACCGGTTTTCTCGGAATATGCAAACGATATTCAGATGATAGATGTGGATAATGAAAACGAAAACGGAGACGATTAAATTAATTCTTCAATAAGATTGAGCATTACGTTAAATTCATAAGGCTTTGTTAATATTCTTGTAACGCCTTTCTTTTTCCAGTTTAAGTTTTCTTCAAACGCCAAACTGCCTGATGATAGAACTACGGGCATTTTAAAACCAAGCTTTCTTATTTCTTCGGTGCAGCTAAGTCCGTCCATATCGGGCATGCTGTAATCTATTATTACCATATCTACAACCATTTCTTCCTTTAAAACCCTTAATACCTCAAGTCCGTTATCAACCATAATTACACTGTAACCGACGGATTCCAGCAAATCGGAAAGCAGCTCTTTCAGCATCGGTTCATCGTCAGCCAAAAGAATAATCTTTTCGGCATCTACGCTTTTTTTGGTTTTTGTAGGTGCAAAAGCGGGCAGAAAAACGTCGAAAGTAGTTCCTTTGTTTTTTTTACTTGAAACTAATATTTCACCTTTTAATGCTTTAATTATTCCGTAGGAAACATAAAGTCCCAAACCTGAACCGGTATCTTTTTCTTTTGTGGAAAAGTAGGGATCGAAAATTTTCAAAAGATTTTCTTCTTCAATACCTTCGCCTGAATCTTTAACCGATATCCAAACATAATTTCCCATATTTAAAAGGGGAAAGTCACCTCTATTGTTTTTTTCAACAGTAAGTTTTTTTACGAATAAACCGATGGTTCCTTTTTTGCCTATCGCTTCTTTGGCGTTAACGCACAAGTTTAAAAGAACCTGATAAACTTCAACCGCATTACCCAAAATGTCCGGAAGATCTTTCTCAATTTCTTTTTCTATTTCTATTCCTTTGGGGAATGTGCTTGAAATAACCTTTACCACCTCTTCCATTAAAGAATTGGGTTTAATTATTTCTTTTCTTTTTGCGGTCGGCTTGCCGTAAGAAAGAAGCCCTTTTGTCAGATCGCGTGCTCTAACGGAACACTGTTCAATATTTTCAACAAGTTTTGTTACTTTTGGTTCGTTGGGAAGTCTCTTTTTTAATAAATCCACACTGCCGAAAATACCGGACAGCAGGTTGTTGAAATCGTGAGCCATACCGCTGCTGAGTTTACCGATTGTTTCCAATTTTTGAGCTTGCAGCAATTTTTTTTCTAAGGCAATGTTTAAGTTTCTTGTATTTATACTGCTTATTCCAAAAGCAAGCAAGGTGGCAAATTGTAATGTGGTTGAAGAATCGAAATTAGAAAACCCACCTTTCTTTTTACCGATAATAAGTGTAGCTAAAAGCTTGTTGTCAAACAAACATGGGGTTATTAGTATTGTGGAGCTGTTATAAATATTATTTAATGTGTTTCCTATATTATCTTTCTTATCATCTCCAATCAGCGGTTTTGTATGAGTTGTAAGCCATTTGTTAATAAAAGATAAATTGGCTTTTATTTCTTTTTCAAAATCAGATAAATGTTCCAAGTTATTTTGGGGGTCGTAAACAACAGGGTGTAATTTTTGGTCTTTAAAATTAAGATAAATTATACCGAACAATCCGTTGCAGTTTTCAACAGCTCTAATTAAGATTTCTTCTGCAATAACCGGGATGGAGTTTTCTTTAACCAATAGAGCTAAAATATTTTGAAGTTCTTCTTGGAAACGAATATTTTGTTTTAAAATATCATTTTCTTTTTTTAAACTATCGGCTTTGTTAAGCATTGAATAATATTTTTATTGTGTTAAAGAGTATTTGATTATTTTCAGATATAAGGTTTTGATGCTTATTCCAAGTTTGTAAGCGGTTTTAGCTCTATCCCAATCGTAAAAATTTAATGCATTTATAATATGGTTTTTTTCAACCTCTTCCATACTCAGTATTTCCGTAACATCGCTATAACCACCGGATTTTGTTTTGCTCTTGGTTTTAGAAGGCAGATTCAAATCTTCAGGTTTTATTACATCGTCGGACGCAAAAATAATGGCTCTTTCAATTATGTGGTCCAACTCCCTTACGTTGCCCGGAAAGTCATATTCCATTAATAGTACTTCGGCACCGGGAGACAGACGCTTGGGCGACCTTATGGGCGATTTGACCTCTAAAAAATGATTTGCAAGCAGAAGGATGTCTTCTTTTCTTTCCCGCAGCGGAGGCAAGGTTAATGTAATAACATTTAACCTGAAAAGAAGGTCTCTTCTGAAATTATTGTTTTCCGTTTCTTCCAAAAGTTTTTTATTTGTTGCGCCGATCACCCTTACATCGGACGATAAATTGGCAACACCGCCGATTCTTCTGTATTCACCGCTTTCGAGGAATCTTAAAAGTTTGGGTTGAAGCGTTACGCTCATCTCGCCTATTTCATCTAAAAATAAAGTTCCTCCGTCTGCTATTTCCACCAACCCCTGTTTGCTGGATTTCGCATCCGTAAATGCACCTCTCTCGTGACCGAAAAGTTCGCTTTCGATCAATTGGTCGGGCAAAGATGCACAATTAATAACTACAAAAGGTTTTTCGCTCCTCGGGGAGTTGCGGTGAATGTATTCCGCCAGGAGTTCTTTTCCGGTTCCTGTTTCGCCTTCGATTAAAACATTGGATTCGGATTTTGCCGATTTGTTCGCAAGAGAAATAATTTTTTGAATTTCTTTGCTCGTGCCTATTATTTTACTTGATATGTTTTTATGGACCTGCTCTTCTAATATTGTGGTTTTTACCAACAGGTTTTTGTGTTCGATAGCACGGTTAATGGTCAGAATCAAATCGTCAAAATCATAGGGTTTTGATATAAAATCATAAGCGCCCATCTTAATGCATTTTATGGCTTTTTTAATATCGGATTGTGCGGTTAAAATTATCACTTGCAAAGAGGAAGAATAGCCGGTTACGAATTTTAATACATCCTCTCCCGAAACTTCGTTCATATTAAGGTCCAAAAGCAGTACGTCATAATTTTTACTTTTTACGGCATCAATAGCGTCTTGTCCGTCATAAACGGTTTGTACTGCAAATCCTTCTTCAAGTAATTGTTCTTTAAGAAGGTAACATAAAGTTTCGTCATCGTCGCAGACGAGTATATTATTTTCTTTTGACATTTTTCCCGTTTAGTAAGTAAGTTTTATAAGTTGATTTAGTTTGAAATACATTTACCAAATGCTTATATTTTGCCTTCAAATTTTTTTTGGGCGCGTAGCTCAGTGGTAGAGCATCTGCCTTTTAAGCAGAGGGTCGGTGGTTCGATACCACCCGCGCTCACTCTCAAATTCAATCCGGCAGCCGCCGGATTTTTTATTTTA
>CAZAOG010000041.1:0-7663 GCA_964486645.1 uncultured Ignavibacteriaceae bacterium
TTATTAAATTTACATTGAATTTGTGACTTAAAAATCACAAATTAATACTCGTAAATAATAATCAATAAAAAAGCCTAAATCCTATATACTTATTTCTCTAATCAAGCAAGTATTTGTTATTTAAAAATGTACAAGGAGTAAAAATGAAAGAGGGTATTACCGACCCCAAAATTCTATCTGCTTATGAAAAAGCAGAAAAGGAAGGAATTGATCCAAGATGTATTCCCCAAAAGCTTGAAGAACCTGTTCCCGTTGGTGATGAGATAATTTACCCGAATTATCCCCAATCCGATAACGATAATTGGAAATATCTCTACGAAAGACAAACTCGTTTTCTACCCGGCAGAGCTTGTGACGAATACTTGGAAGGCATTGATAAATTGGATTTTACATCCGATAAAATTCCTGCTCTTAAAGATTTGAGTAAAGTATTCACCGAAACAACTGGCTGGAAAGTAGCAAGAGTACCGGGCTTGATTGATCCGAATGATTTTTTTGAGCTTCTCAGACAAAAAATATTTCCTTCAACGGATTATATCCGCGGTACAAATGAGCTTGATTATACGCCTGCACCCGACTGTTTCCACGATATGTTCGGGCATATGCCTCTGCTTACAAATAAAAACTTTGCTTCATTTTACCAGACTTTCGGCGAAGCCGCATTAAATGCAGAAGAAAAGGAAAGCAAATTTCTTGAAACATTTCACTGGTTTACCGTTGAGTTTGGGCTAATTAAAAATCCGGCAGGACTTAGAATTTACGGCGCCGGTATATTATCTTCCAAAGAAGAAGTTCGACACTCTCTTTCCGATGCCGTTGAAGTTGTAGATTTTGATGTGGAAAAAATAATTCATCAGGATTATGATGTCTGGCATCTGCAGCCGGTCCTATTTGCCGTTGAATCGTTTGAAGAATTGGAAGAAGGCTTTATAGATTGGACTAAAAGAAAGGGACTTATAAAAAATTAAACTTGCCCGCCGCGGCGTGAATTAAATTAAAATTGTATTATGAATAAAAAAATTAACTCATTTCAAGAATTTTATGTTCACTATTTATCGGAACATAAAAATAAAACTTGCAGAACCCTTCATTTTATCGGGACAACACTTGTGCTGACATTCTTTCTCACTGCAATTTTTTATGGTACTTTAATGAATTGGCTTTTGGTTCCATCTGTCGGATATGTGTTCGCTTGGATAGGACACTTCTTTTTTGAAAAGAATAAACCTGCAACTTTTTCTTATCCTTTTTGGAGTTTGTTATCTGATTTTAAATTATTTTTTGAGATATTAATCGGCAGTAAAGCCCTGGATACTTCCAAGGATTAACGGAAGTAACATATATCACAACAAATTCATTCTTAAATCAGTAGCTTAATTTTCTTAAAAAATGTAAATTAAAAGATACTTATTCAAATTAATTATTACAAAGGAGAACGGTATGTCATTAAAAGTGGGTGATAAAGCACCCGATTTTAGTTTGTTAAACAGTAATGTTGAGAAAGTTTCACTAAGTGATTTCAAAGGTAAAAATGTAGTGCTTTTATTTTTCCCTCTTGCAAACACCGGAGTATGTACAAAAGAAATGTGTACTTTCAGAGATGAGTTAAAAAGTTACGAAGACTTGGAAGCTCAGGTTTTGGGAATTAGCGTTGACAGTCCTTTCGCATTGCAAATGTGGGCAGAAAAGAACAATTATAATTTCCCGTTGCTTAGTGATTTTAATAAGGAAGTTTCTGAAAGTTACGGTGCTTTGTACGATGTTTTTGTTCCCGGTAAATTAGATTTTAAAGGTGTAGCAAAAAGATCCGCATTTGTAATTGATAAAGACGGAAATATTAAATATGCCGAAGTATTGGAAGATGCCGGTAATGAACCGAATTACGAAGCAATTAAAAAAGCATTAAGCGAATAAGCAGGAGAGAAATATGTTGGAAGAAGGCAAAAAAGCTCCGCAGTTCACGTTAAAAGATCAATCGGGCAAATCGGTAGCATTAAAAGACTTTCTGGGTAAAAAAGTTGTTCTTTATTTTTATCCGAAAGACGATACTCCCGGATGTACGAAAGAAGCCTGTAATTTCAGAGATGATTATAGTGAAATCAAGAAAGAAAACGCCGTTATTTTAGGTGTAAGTGCAGATTCTGAAGCAAAACATAAAAAGTTTGCCGAAAAGTATAAATTACCGTTTACGTTGTTAAGCGATGAAAATAAAAAAGTACTTGAAAAATACGGCGTTTGGCAGGAAAAAAGTATGTACGGAAGAAAATATATGGGAATTGTCCGCTCCACTTTTATTATTGACGAGAAAGGAAAATTGAAGAAAATCTTCCCTAAAGTAAAAGTTACCAATCATAATAAAGAAGTTTTGGAAGCACTTCGGAGTTAATTATGGTTTATGTAACAAGAAGAGAAACCTTTAATGCCGCTCACAGATTGTATAATCCGGATTATTCGGATGAAGAGAATCTGAAAGTTTTCGGGAAATGCAGCAACCCTAATTGGCACGGTCATAATTATGTGTTGGAAGTAGTCGTAAAAGGTGAAATTGACGAATCTACAGGCTTTGTTATAAACCAAAATGATTTAAAGAAAATTATACGCGAAAAAGTAATCGATAAAATGGATCACAAAAATCTGAATGTAGAAACGGACTTTATGAAAGGCGTGATCCCTACATCCGAAAACATTGTAATTGCAATTTGGGGACAGTTGATAAATGAAATAAAACAAGGTAAACTTTACTCTGTTAAATTATACGAAACAGAAAACAATTACTTTGAATACAGAGGCTAATATGTTGGATAAAAAGAAAATAGAAGAATCTATTAAAAGAATTTTGAATGAAATAGGAGAAGATCCGAAACGGGAGGGACTGGTAAAAACTCCCCATAGAGTAGCAAAAACGTACGAATTTTTAACTTCCGGATATCAAAAAGAAATTAAAAAAGTACTAAACGGAGCAATCTTTCACGAAAAATATGATGAAATGGTACTTGTTAAAAACATTGATTTCTACTCATTGTGCGAACACCATATGCTCCCGTTTTACGGTAAAATTCATATTGCCTATATTCCTGACGGAAAAATTGTGGGGTTAAGCAAAATTCCGAGGATTGTGGATGTATTTTCCAGGCGGCTGCAGGTACAGGAAAGAATGACGCAGCAAATTGCCGATACAATAAACGAATTCCTTGAACCGCAGGGTGTTGCGGTAGTTTCCGAAGCTTTCCATATGTGTATGATGATGCGGGGTGTTCAGAAGCAAAATTCATCTGCTACTACAAGTGCCGTACACGGTATCTTTAAAGAAGATGCAAGAACAAGAATGGAATTCCTGGATTTAATATCGCATAAAAACTTATGACAAAGAAAGAACAAAATTGTGTTTGGATAACCGGAGCAAGTTCGGGAATTGGCAAAGCCGCATCAATGGAATTTGCCAGAGTGGGCTGTAAAGTAATTGTTTCTTCGCGTAGAATAAACGGACTTGAAAAACTAAACGCCGATCTGAAAAAAGAAAAATTAAAAGTAGAAGCTATTCCCTGTAACGTTGCTTCTTCTTCAAATGTTGTTCAGGTGGTAAAAAAAATTACGGCGGTAAATCATATAAATTGCCTGATAAATAACGCGGGCATTTCTACGTTCAAAAATGCCGAAGAAAATTCACTTCAAGAAATTAAAGATGTGATAAACACTAACCTGATGGGCTCCATTTTTACAATCAAACAGGTACTTCCGCACATGATAAAAAACGGAGAAGGCACGATAATAAATGTTCTTTCTGTAGTTACTGAAAAAATATTCGAGCGGAGCAGTATTTACACGGCATCCAAATTGGGTTTGCTCGGTTACACAAAGGTATTAAGGGAAGAAGTTAGGAAACACAATATTAGAATTATTAACATTCACCCCGGGGCTACTGAAACACCTATGTGGCCGCAAGAGATTAGAAATGAAAAATCCGATAAAATGATGAAGCCGGAAGATCTGGCTCAGTTTTTAGTCTGGCTGTTTTTACAAAAACGAAATATGGTTCCCGAAGAAATAACTCTTCGTCCGATACAAGGAGATATTAAATGAACGAAAAAAAATCAGCAGTTGTAACAGGCGCAAGCAGGGGAATAGGAAGAGCGATTGCTCTCCGTTTGGCAGAAGAAGGTAACAACGTATTTATTTTTGGTCGTGATGTTGAAGCTTTGAAAAAGGTAAAAGAGGAAATCACGGCTAAAAATGTTATATGCGAATATTTCTCAGGTGATGTGAGCGATACGGATTTTGTAAATGTGTCTATCGATAAAATTTTAAACGACCATAAGAAAATTGATATACTAATCAATAACGCAGGAATTGGTATTTTCAAAAAATTTGTGGATTCCACCTTAGAAGATTTTCAAAAACAAATGGATGTAAACATTTACGGTGTTTACAATTTTACAAAAGCGGTTATTAATCAAATGATTGAAAGACGCAGCGGATATATTATAAACATTTCATCTCTTGCCGGAAAAAATTCTTTTGCCACCGGAACTATGTACGCGGCAACCAAACACGCTTTGATGGGGTTTACACGTTCGTTAATGTTGGAAGTAAGGGAATCGGGGGTAAAAGTAGCGGCAGTCTGTCCCGGATCTGTTGATACGGAATTCTTTACGGGACACAGAATGGATAACCCCAAAATCCTGCAGGCAGATGATATTGCGGAAGCGGTTTCCGTAATTTTAAGGCTTCCTGAAAATGCTTTAATAAGTGAAATTGATATCAGGCCTGCTAATCCGTAAAAAGAAATAGATTAAAAAATAATCGAATTGATATGAAATGATTGAAAAATCATTCTACAACGATATCCGTACTATTCTGCAGAAAGCAAGAAACAAAGCGTATTCTGCTGTTAACACAGCGATGGTCGAAGCTTATTGGAATATTGGCAAAAGAATTGTTGAAGAAGAACAAAAAGGGAAAGAAAGAGCAGATTACGGAACACATCTTATTAAAAGTTTATCTGTGGAACTTAGGGAGGAATTTGGAAAAGGATTTTCTGTAGCAAACCTGTGGAATTTTCGTCAATTTTATCTTGTGTTTCCAAATAATGAAAAACTCTACACACTGTGTAGAGAATTGAGTTGGTCACATATCCGTCTGATTATGCGGATTGATGATCTTAAAATGCGTGAATATTATCTTAAAGAAGCAAAATCTCAGGAATGGAGTGTGAGACAGCTTCAAAGAAATATAAATTCTCACTATTACGAGAGGTTACTTTCATCACCGGATAAAGAAGAATCGGATAAAGCTGAAAAAGAAAATCCTCGTGATTTTATTAAAGACCCTTATGTCCTTGAATTTCTTAATCTACCGGAAAGTTCCGGATTAAATGAGACGACAATTGAAAAAGCAATTATCAATAACCTTCAGGCATTTCTACTGGAAATAGGGAAGGGGTTTTCCTTTGTAAACCGGCAATTTAGAATAAGTACTGAAACATCTCATTTTTACATTGACCTTGTTTTTTATAATTATATTCTAAAATGTTTTGTAATTATTGATTTGAAAACCGGCAAATTAACCCATCAGGACATTGGTCAAATGGATATGTATGTCCGTATGTTTGATGATCTGAAACGGGGGAAAGATGACAACCCTACCATAGGGATTATCCTTTGCAGTGATAAAGAGGATACGGTTGTTAAATATTCGGTTTTAAAAGAAAGTGAACAACTTTTTGCATCAAAATATAGACTGATACTTCCCACTGAAGAAGAACTAAAATCGGAAGTGGAAAGAGAGATACGTTTGATTGATGAAAATCAAAAGAAAAATTTATAATTGAAAAAGAATACCGAAAACCAAACAATTAGAGAATTTATATAAAAAATAAACGGATAATCCCAAAATCCACCAATACGATGATATTGGGGAAGCAGTTTCCGTAAATATCTCTTCATTTTTAAAAATTAAGTAACAAATGTACCTGCTATTTTTTACCTTTATTTCAAAAATATACGTCATTTTTGAAATAGGAAATTGGGCTACAAATAAACACAACTCTCGGTCTCAGGAATATGGACATATCGGCTTCCTTGTATTTCGTATATCTGGTACAGAGAAACTGTTTCTCAAAAAATTAACTTATAATATTATAGAGACGTAAAGTAAACTCAAGTTGATTTAATACTTGAAACCAAGGAGAAATTATAATAGCAGTTAAAATTAAATCTGCTGAAGCAGATAATTTTTTTTTGTTATTCATTTACACAACGATAAATCGTGGTTTTGTTTTTATTTATTTTAATAAATTTTTTACGTAAATAAATATTATATTAAAATTCTTACAATACCGGTCTATTTTTTTAATAAAAAAATTAAGAGGTCTACTATGCCTGTAAATGCATACGCCGCAATGAACAAAGGGGAAGAGCTAAAAGAATTTAATTATCAGCCGCAGACACCGGGTCCGCTTGATGTTGAAGTAAAAATTACTCACTGCGGAATTTGCCGCAGCGACGTTCATTTAATTGATGATGACTGGGGTATCTCCGCTTTTCCGTTAGTACCCGGGCACGAAGTAGTTGGAATTGTTTCCGATGTTGGAAGCGAAGTAAACAGAATAAAAGTTGGTGACCGTGTGGGAATCGGCTGGCAGTCAGGAAGCTGCCACGAATGTGAGTGGTGCGATAAGGGAGAAGAAAATATGTGTGATAAATCTCAGCCGACTTGCGTAGGAAGATACGGCGGTTTTGCGGAATCTATTATTTCCGACAGCCGTTTTGCTTTTGTTATTCCGGATTCGCTTGAATCCGAAAACGCTGCTCCGCTGCTTTGCGCTGGTATCACGGTTTATTCGCCGATGAAAATTTTCGGATTGCAGGCGCATCATAAAGTCGGTGTCATCGGTATCGGAGGCTTGGGGCATTTGGCAATTCAATTTGCCGCCGCAATGGGCTGCGAAGTAACGGCATTTTCAACATCACCCGGAAAGGAAAAAGAAGCTGAAGAATTTGGTGCACATAATTTTATAGTAAGCACTGATGACACTCAAATGGAAAAAGCCGCCAATAGTTTGGATCTAATTATTTCAACTGCATCGGCAAAGTTAAATTGGACTCAGTACATTAATATTTTAAGAAAAAACGGAAAACTTTCAATTGTAGGCGCATCACCCGGTAATCTTGATGTACCTGCCATGTTGCTTCTGTTCGGTCAAAAATCAATAGGCGGAAGCGGAATTGGCGGTAACTCCGTTATGAGAGAAATGCTTGAATTTGCGGCAAGACATAATATCAAAGCCAAAACGGAAGTTATGCCTATGGAAAAAGTAAACGATGCCGTTCAAAAAGTCAGGGAATATAAGGCAAGATACAGAATGGTATTAAAAAATTAATCACTCATCTTACGCAAATGTATTACTGAATGGCACCGAACTTTTCCAAAGGAATCACTTTGTGACAGGTCGGGGCAATTATTTTGCGTTTGGCCTAACGTGAGTTAATCAGAAACTTACTTTAAGCAAAAAACGGAAATAACAACCTTTCTAAAATAAAAAAGCTGCCGGAGAGTTTTTCTCGGCAGCTTAATAATTACTTATGAGCGACATTTAGTTAGACTGATGCATATTTCCTTTCATCATATTTTTCCCTTTCATCATGTTTTTGCCCTTCATCATATT
>CAZAOG010000041.1:7763-20723 GCA_964486645.1 uncultured Ignavibacteriaceae bacterium
TTTTTGCCCTTCATCATATTCATTCCTTTCATCATGCTTTTACCTTTCATGTGGTTCATTCTCATCATTTTTCTTCCGCCCATTTTGTGCATTTTAGATTTTTTCCAGATTTTTCTCTGAGCCGGTGTAAGAATTTCATACATATCCATTCTGTGGTTTGCAATGGCTAATGCAATTGCATTTTTATTCGAGTTGATTTCATTTACCGCATCTAAAACATCATCTCGGTTAATTTTATCGCTGCTTTTTAACTCTTTCAAATCCAGAGCACTCTTTTTAAGATTCGCTTTAAGGTCAACCATTCGTTTTTCAAATGAAAGTTGTAATTTCTGAATTTTATCTTTTTGTGCGTCTGTAAGATTTAACTTTTCGAACATTGCACTTTTGTTATGCATGTTATTGTGCATATTATTATGCATCATTGATGCTTTTGGCGCTAATTTTTTTGCAGGCGGTTGGGTAAAACTTAAAGTCGATAGTAATAAAGTAATTATAACTGCACTGATCACTGAGATTTTTTTGTTTTTCATTTTGTACTCCTTTTTTTTTGTTTAAGTTGATTTTACCTATTTGACATTTGTATCTTGCCAAAGGTTTAAAAGTAAAAAATTAAACTTTTTACATTCAATTATTGTCCAACATTATAAAGATAATTTACTCTATGAGTAATGCCGAGGAAGACTTAAATTTAATAGCTGCTTTTAATAACGGTGATGAAACAAGTTTTAACAGGCTTGTTCTTAAATATCAGCAAAAAATTTACTGGCATGCTCGCAGAATGACAGGCAACCATTTTGATGCCGAAGAAGTCGTTCAGGAAGTACTGATGGTCATGTATCGAAAGTTGAAGAAATTTGAACAAAGGTCTTCTCTTTATACGTGGATTTATAAAATTACTTCAACAAGGAGCATCAATTTTATTAATAGGAGAAAAGTTAAAGAAACCTTTTCAATTGATGATAATTCTTTATTAAATTTAAAGGCTGACGAATCAATTACTGATAATATAGCGGCAAAGGAAAAATTGGAAAAGCTCGATAATATATTGCAGAAATTACCGGAAAAACAAAGAGAGGTTTTTATTCTGAGGAATTTTGACGAAATGAGTTATGAAGAAATTTCAAATATAACGGGAAAATCTGTGGGAGGATTAAAAGCAAATTATTTTCACGCTTTTAAAAAAGTAGTTGAACTTATGAAAAAGGAAAATGATGAATGAAAGAATTTTAAAATACTTCGACGGTCAATTAACCGAAAGCGAAATGGAAAATTTCGAGGATGAATTGCGTTCTTCACCTGAATTAAAAAAAGAATATGATGAATTCCTTTCGGTTCAATCCAAACTGAATGACTTGAAGAACGTTGAAATTGACAAAACGTTTTTTAACGGAATCGTTCCCGAATTCAGAAAGAGATTGGAAATTAAGAAGAAATCAAGAAAAATCTTCTCGTTCAGTTTTGCAAACTCATTGGTCGCGGTTGTGCTTTTATATTTAGTTTTGAGTCCGAGTACGGATAATTTAAATCTGTATGAAGCTGTAAAAAATTGGACGGAAAATGATTATAATTATGCGGTTGAATACGTAGAACAACATTATAACGGTTTTGATATAACGGACGAATACAATATCGCAGGAATGGATTCCGTAATTTCCGATATGCTGGCAAATGAATTAAATTTGTCCGGTAATTTCAGCTCATATCAATTGATGGATAATTCAATAGATTTTAACACGGTTGGCTCACAGATAAATAATACTGAAGCAAATAAATTCTACAAAGAAATTTTAAATAAAAAATATTTTTAGGTGCTTAATATGAAAACAATGATTTTATTTTTAGTAGTTCTTATAATACCCCCTTCATATTCACAAGGTATGATGGGTATGCACAAAGACAGAACAAATAAACTTGAACAGTTGGAAAGGCTGAAATTAATTGACGTGTTGAACCTCAATGAAGAAACCACGCTTCGATTTTTCGCAAGGCAAAAGGAATTCAGAAATATGATGGATATAAACAAAAAAGAGGCAAAAAAACTTTTGAGCAAAATGCAAAAATTGATCAAAGCCGGAAATAAAAAGAATGAACTGAGAAAAACGATTGAATCATATTTAGCCCTTGGCGAAAAAACAGCAGCCCAAAAGTCCGAGTTTACAAAATCTTTAAGCGATATATTAACAGAGGAACAAATTGCCAAATTATTGGTATTTGAAATGAAATTCAGAGAAGATGTACGCGGTTTACTGTTTAAAATGAAGAGAATGCCGCATGGAATGTAACTGAAGTGTCAAAAAATAATTTGTCGTTTATTTTTCAAAAAATTAAAATTGTCTTGCATTTTTGATTTCATCACTATATTTTTACCACGAAATTTGCGGAAGTGGTGAAATTGGTATACACGCTATCTTGAGGGGGTAGTGCCTTAATTGGCTTACGGGTTCAAGTCCCGTCTTCCGCACCAATAAAAAACATTAATTAATAAATAAAATAAAAAGGAATAACGATGAAGATTCGATTCACAACAATTGCCGGATTACTATTGGCAGTTTTATTTTCGGTTTCCGTATTTGCTCAGGAGATGAATCCTGAAGCAGGTAAATTATACAATGCAGGAAATCGAATGTTAAAAGCGGGGAATTATAACGAGGCAATCGTAAATTATGATAAAGCTCTAAAAATAAATGAAGACTACAGGATTTATTATCAAAGAGGCGTTGCACTTAAAAAATCTCATAAGTACAAAGAAGCTAAAAATTCTTTTGAATTAAGCAAAAAGCTGAAACCTGATTTTGAAGCCGTATACAACGCACTCGGCGGTGTCGAATTTGCTCTTAAAAACTATGTATCTGCTGCGGAAAACTTTGAACATGTAATTGAAATTTCAAAAAATGAAAGAGTTAAAAATAAAGTTAAAAAGAATTTGGCTTTGGCTTACACAAAATTAGGCGAAAGGGAATTCAGTAAAGGCAGAACTAAAAAGGCCTTGAATTACTTGTTAAAAGCCGTAAAAAATAAGAACTATGACGCCGCTTATTTAATTTTGGCAAAAATTTATAATACTATGGGCAATTGGAATAAATCGCTTGCCGCAGCTCAAAAAGCGCTGAAATACCGTTCTAAAATTAGCAGAGGCGGACCTTATTTTTATATGGGAGTTGCATATAAAAATGAAGGAAATATTGCAAAGGCCAAAAAGATGTTCAAACTTGCAAAAAAAGATGCTTCATACAGAAAGACAGCTAATTACGAACTGACATTGCTTAATTAAAAATATTCTTACCCATTTTAGCCCTCTAATTTGAGGGCTTTTTTTTATTTAAATTTTAATGACAAAATCTATTTTAGAAAACAAAGATATTTCCGAACCGGAATTATTGGCTTTAATTAGCGCTGCCTCAGTGTTAAGAAAAGAAAAACTATTCAAACGGCTTTTGTCTTTTTGCAAAAAACGTAAAATAAAAAAAGTAAAAGTTTACGAAACAATCCTTCAGACATATCTTTTTGCCGGATTTCCAAGTGCCTTGGTTTCTCTTAAACTTGTAAATGAAATTTTTCCTTCGATTAAAAAAAGCGAACGAAAATTCAGTAAAACGGGAAAAAGGGAAGAAGGTGTTAAAACATGTAAAAAAATATACGGCAATAAATTTGATAAACTTATTGAGAACATAAAATCTTTTTCTCCCGAGCTTGCCGATTGGCTGATAATAGAAGGTTACGGTAAGGTGTTATGCAGAAAAGGATTGACACTCGCCGAAAGAGAATTGTCAATTATTTCAATTTTATCTGTACAAAAATTTGAGTCACAGCTTTATTCGCACATAAACGGTGCCTGCAGGCAAAATGTCAGTGAAAGAATCATAAGAAAAGTAATAAACAACCTGGAACTTTTAGGTTCTAAATCTTATACGAAATTTGGATTGAAAGTACTGAATAGTTTTATTTCCGACAAAAATAAATACTTAAATTCAAAATAAACTATATCGTTTAGTTAATTAAATTTTCTTATCTTGGCAATATAAAATATACGAACTTATATTTGTTTGAAATTTTAAGTAAAATTACGCCCTTTTTGGTTAAAAGTAATCCTGTGTTAAACTGCCAACAAACAATAAAAGGAGCTATTTGGATCTAATGAAAAAACCCTTAACTCTGTTTCTATTTTTTACTCTTTCCGTCAGTATTATCCTTCCTCAAAATATTTCGAGTTATTATAATGCTCTGGATTCTTATAATTCTGGCAGATTTTCAGAATCCATAAAGTTATTTCAAAAATTTTATAACAATTACACGTACAAAGACGAAATATTTTCAACCGCTAAGTTTTACGAAGCAGATGCATTATGGAAAATAGGTAAATTGGATGCCGCTGCCGTCGGGTTTGATTATTTAGTCGAAAATTTTTTAAACTCTAATTTTAGAGCCGATGCTCTTTACAATTTAGGGCTGATTTATTTTCAGTTGAAAAGATTCGACAATAGCAGGTTCTATTTCCTCAAATTTTCAGATGAATTTGTCAATCACAGAAATTACGGTTCGGCACTTTATTGGGTAGGAGAATCGTATTTATTAGAAAATAAATTTACGAACGCAGAACGGATATTGAAACAAGCGATCAATGTAGCTAATAATAATTATATCGATTATTCAATTTATTCGCTTGCCGAAGCCTATCAAAAACAGGCGGATTATAAAAATGCCGTCAAGTATTTTGATCAACTTCTTACATATTATAAAGACAGTCCGCTCGCATCCTTTGCTCAAAAACAAATTGGAATTTCATATTTCCATTTGAAAGATTATCAGTCGTCAATACTTGAGCTTAACAATCCGCTGATTAAAAAACTTAATGAAGAAGATAAAACACAGAGCCTGTATCTGCTTGCAAATGCTAATTTCAGAGCAAATAATTTTGAAGATGCACAAAAATTATATTCGCAGATAATTAGTGATTATCCTGCAACTCCTCTCATCCGGCAAGTAAAACTGGGACTCGCCTGGAGTTATTTTCAACAAAAGAAATTTAAAAAAGCATTCTTGGCTTTTACTTCAATTGAAAATAGAAATGATAATATTTCCGAAGAAGCGGCATTCTGGGCTGCCGAATCTCAAAGGTATTCCGGACAAAGTAACAGAGCCTTGGATATTTATAAAACATTTACAGTAGATTACCCTGACAGCCGTTTCATTTCCGACGCGCTTTACAAAATTGGTGTAATTTATTATTCGAACAAAAACTATAAACTTGCCGAAGAATATCTGCTCAACAAAAATATTACAGAAAATAAAAGGCTTGCTTCAAAAGCATTTATCATCCTCGGACAAATGAAACTGAAACAGGATCAATTCAGAAGTGCTGAAAAGTTTTTTAGGCAAGCAGTAAGTTCCACACAGCTTGGTCAGGATATAAATAAAAACTCTGAATTTGGTCTGGCGGTTTCCTTATTCCATCAAAAAAGATTTAATGAGTCTCTGCCTATTCTATTAAAATTAAACGGCGACAGTCCTAATTTTAAAAGCGATAAAGTATTGTTTTACATAGCCGAAAATAATTTTGCCCTCGGCAATTACACTGCAGCGGTTACTAATTATAAAAAAATAGAAACTGCAAACGGCAAATTGAAAAAGCTTATTACATACGGCTTGGCTTATTCTTATTTTAATCTAAAGGATTATGAAAACGCAGGTTATTATTTTGATGATTTTGTGAAAAAATATCCCGACGATAAAAATATTGTTGAAGTAAAATTAAGACTCGCCGACAGCTATTACGGCAATAAAGAATTTACATCTTCAAGCAATATCTATAATGATTTGTTGAGGGAAATTAAATTTTCAAAGAACGCGGATTATGTCCTCTATCAATATTCTCAGGCATTGTTTAAAGCGGGTAAATCAGAGAAAGCAGTAAAAGAATTCGGAAACTTGCAGAGAAGATTCCCAAGGTCAAAGTACGCCGACAAATCACTTTACGTAATAGGCTGGATCTCTTTTCAAAAAAATAATTACAAAAAAGCTATAGAAGATTACAACTATGTATTGAGGGAATATCCTTCGACCACATTGGCTCCTATAATCTATTATTCGATTGGCGACGCATATTTTAATTTGGGTGATTATGAATCCGCGATTACAAGTTATCAAAAAGTGCTGGTCGATTTTCCTCTTTCTCCCTCCGTGTTTGATGCGGTTAACGGAATTCAGTATTCTTACGTAGCGCAAAATAAAAATGATGAAGCAGTATCGTTTATAAAAGAATTTGTAAGGCAAAACAAGACGTTGAATTTTGCCGATAAACTCAGTTTCAAAATAGGAGAGTTGTACTACGGTTTGGCAGATTATAAAAAAGCCGAGGAAGAGTACAACTTATTTATCGAACAATTTCCCAAAAGCAGTTTAGTACCCGAAGCGTATTATTGGAAGGGGAAATCTGCGGAACAGCAGAAAAATGATGACGCCGCCCTTGCAAGTTTTACAAAAGTTTATGAATCTTATCCCAAAAGTGAAACGGCTGCGGCGTCTGTAATCGAGCTTGCCAATATCTACAACAGATTAAAAAAGTTTGACGAAGCAGCAGCAATTTTAAACTCTGCAATTGATAATTTAAGAGAGTCGCCGCGTGCTGCGGAAATATCTTTTTTACTCGGAATAACATACGTAAATTCAGGCGATGTCAGTTCCGCCTACGATTCTTTTAACGATGTAATCACTTACTACGACGGTACCTTATTCGCCGAAAAGGCAAAGTTGGAATTGGGTTTAATTGATCTTTCCGCAAAAAGATATGAAAATGCGGAACACTATTTCAGAGAATTATCGACCAACCGTACGGATGATATAGGTGCAAAAGCTCAGTATTATTTGGGTGAAACATTATTTGAGCAAAACAATTTAACGGACGCTATTTCCGCTTTTGTTAGAGTAAACACCATTTTCCCCAAATACGATGAATGGGTAACAAAATCATTTTTGAAGCTGGGTGATTCGTTTGTTAAACAAAAGGATAAAAAGAGGGCTAAGCAAATGTACCGAAAAGTTTTAAGCAGACACAACAAAGGAAAAATTGCATCCGAAGCAAGAAAGAAATTGAGGAGAATAAGATGAAGAAATTTTATATGCTCTCTTTGGTAATCTTTTTATCTCTTGGTTTATTCGCGCAGGACAAACAAAATCAAAATGTTGAACTGCCCGATTTTGTTATTACAGGTAAGAATGTTGTAAATATGAAAAAGGTAAACAAAAAAGCTCCGCCTGTTTTTGATATAATTTCCAAAGCTTTTTTTCAACCTGTTTATTCTACAGATATATTGAAAGTTAAAGAAATCGAAAGCAAAAATATAAATCCGCTTACATTCAAAAAGAAAGAAAAAATTTTCAGCGGAAGTGCCGAGTTAACCGGAGGAATTTATTCCATTCCCAAAGGCAGTTTGTTTTTATCAAAGTCTTTATCAAACGGGATATTTCAGTTTAATATTGACGGCGCTAATATGAGAGCACACGTTAAAAACAGTAACTATACAACTGTAAAGGGCAAAGTAGGTTTTACTTTTTTTGTAAAAAATAATTCGGAAATACTTCCCGGTACAAAAATTTCTATTGACGGCTCATACGGTACAAGGGAATATAAGTTTTATGCAATTTCCAATCCCGCCAAAAGAACGTTGAATAAAGGCAGAATATCTTTGAACGTACAAAATCTTTTAAACAAACATTTTGTTTTTGATGCATTGGTATCGAACGATTATTATCAATTGAAGAATGAAAATTTTAACGAGAATTTGTTAAGTATAAACGGTTTTGCCAAAATCAGCTTGGCTAAATTTGACGTTGCGTCGAATATCATTTATAAAAAGCAGTTTCTAACTAATAATTTCCTCTCTAATTCCAAAAAACAGACTAATTATCTTTTTGCAAATCCAAGGGCTAACTTAAATTTTATCGATAAATTTAAAGTATCGTTGGGGTTTACCTATTCGCATGTTACGGGCAATAATTATTATGCACCTTACGCAAGTATTTCAATAGCTCTGGCTAAAAACGTTACCTTGGTGGGTGAATATTCTCCTCGGGCAGATTTTATTACTCAGGGAATGCTATTGGATAAAAATAGATATTTTAAAACGAACTTTTTTACAAATTTGTTTTTTAAAAAGACAAACTCTATTGATATCTCTTTGAAATATGAATACTTAAAATTCTTTGAATTGGATTTGGGAATAAATTATTATTCAACTCCAAATCAACCTTATTATAGATATACATCTCCTCAAGCTGTTTTTCCTTGGTACGGTAGACCCGATTTATTAACTTCAAGCGCTAAAAGTTATACGGGCTATGTTAAATTTTTACTTAATCCGGGGGATTACGGAATATTGACGGCAATGCTGAAATACCACAGTCTTAAAAATAACTTGGGTAATAAAATACCCTATAATCCTTTGTTCAATATTTTTATCAAGTATCTATTTAATTATAATGAAAGCATCAGGGTCGAACCCTCGATTAAATTTAATTCGGCAGCATACGCAGATTTGGCTAATACGGTAAAAATAAATTCATTTGTAGATTTAAGAATAAGAATAAGTAAAAGAGTAAATGATAATTTGGTGCTTTTTTTAGAAGGAACAAATTTGCTCGATCATTCAAATTTTATTTATGCCGGCTATAAACTGTTACCCTTAAGCGCTGCTGTAGGAATTAAGCTTAGATGGTAATACTTGAAAAAATAAAACAATTTAAATTTATTTGCAGACATAAATACATATCAGTATTTTTATAAATAATAGAGGAAAAAATTTATTTGTAGATGAATAAAGCAGAATTAATAAGGGCAATAGCAAAAAGAGCCGGCATTCCGGACATAAACGCAAAGTTATTTTTTGAAGTCCTGCTGAAGAGACTTTCAGAAGAACTGCAGCCGGGACAGGCGGCGGATATTCCCGGTATCGGTTACCTTCAACTGCGTAAAGGAAAACTGCTGATAAAAGATGAAGTAAAAGGAGAAACTTCTTCCGAAGAATTTCTCAATCTAATTGTCTACTACCGCAAAGCCGATAAACCCGACTCTGAAAATTTAATTTTCAACATCCCGGAAATAGATTCGCATCCTCAGGACAGCATTGAACAATCATTCAGTTTAAGCATCGGCAAACCCGTCGTTCCCTTGGAAGGTGTAAAGGAAACGGATTATTTTACACCACTAACCGGTAAAGAACTGAGAGACCTTGTAAGCAGCAGGGTGGAAATTCTTTTAAGTGAAATAAATATTGTACGCGATTATAAAAAAGGAAGCGAAGTACTGCTGATTACTCCGGAAAAATTTTCAAAAGATGAATTTGAAATAAAGTGGGATGATTTAACCGGCAGCGACATTGATGACGAGCCTATTGCCAAGCCCGATAAAAAAAAGGAACTGTTAAAAACTTCGGATAAAATCGAATGGGAATTCGGGTCTGAACTTAATAAACAAATTGAAGAAGAAGCAATTCTCGATACGGAAAAAGAAGAAAATTCTCTGTTAACTTCAAAAGATAAAAAAACAAACAAAACACGGGTAGATTGGAATTTCGGCATTACGCAGGAAGAAATTTATAAAACAGAAGAAATCCCGGCTACAAATGAAAAATCCGCGGAAGATACTTCAAAAAAAATTAAACCTCTTGAAGAAAAATCACCGACAGAAGAACAACCCGGATATCAGAAAATAGATACTTTATATGAAAGGCTGAAGTCAAGGAAAAGTGTGGACACCGATGAATTTAATCTGACTTGGAATTTTGACACAACAGAGCAAATTGAAACTACCGAAAAAGAAATAATTGAAGAACCTTTTAAGGAAAAACATTTTCCGGGAAAACCTATCGGAAAAGAAACGATTGAAACGCAAAAGATTACGGAAGAAAAACCGGAACTAACGGAAGTAAAAGAAACAAAAAGCATAACCGACGAAGTTATCGAAAACAGACTTACTGAAAAACCTTCTACACTTGAAGAGGAGATAACTAAAGATGACGAAGTAGTTATTACAAAGGCTCGACCGAGCATTACAAAGGAAAAAATTCAAAGGGAAAAGACATCCGAGAAATATGCAGCCGCACAAAGACGCGGGACATACCGGCGCACAGGCACTTATTCAAAGAAAGGTTCATCGCTTCCGTTTTTTATAGGAATATTGGTTATCATTACCGTGGGAGTGGTCTTATTTTCTTTCTTTAAGGATATAAACTTAGACTTTTTAAATCTCACAAAAAAGAAGGTTGAAAATGTAAACAAAAGCTTGTTTGCAGGTACAAATGTAATTGAACGGAATTACGATATCCCCGTTTCATTTAAATCGGATAAAAAAATTATTCCGGCAGTTATCAAGCAGAAAACACGACCAAAGACAAGAAGGTCAAAAAAAAGATCTGTATATAAAAAACCCTCTAAAAAAATTACGCAAGTAAAGAAGAATGTTCCTGTCGTACCTTTGCAGCCCGGAAGAATTAAAGAGCTGAGAGAGTCGATGAAAGACGTTGTAAAAGCAACAAAAAATAATGAACTGAATCTGCCTGATAAAAAAGAGAAAACCGATAAAGTAACCAATGAACAATTTACGTTCGAGAATTTACCGGCTCCGATTGATACCGCAAAACTTCACGCAAATATTTACAGGGTCGGCAATACTTATACTGTGCAGGTATCATCGTGGAAATCTTCGGCAACAGCCGAAAGAGAAGCGTCAAAATTAAAGAAAAAAGGATATGATTCTTTCGTTGCCAAAGCACTTATTCCCGGTAAAGGTCTTTGGTATAGGGTAAGGGTGCGTAATTTTAAGACACAGAGAGAAGCCGAGGACTTTTTATTGTTATACCAATAATTTAAAATATTTTTTTAAGGGAAATTATGAACCTATTTTCAATATTTTTAAAAGGCGGCATAATAATGTGGCCTATTTTATTATGCTCAATAATAGCGGTCGCAATAATTATTGATAGATACATGGCTTTAAATAAGGCCAAGATAAATGCGTCGGCGTTCATGGTTAGAATTAGAGGATTCATTAAAAAAAACGATATAACGGGCGCAATGAATTATTGCAGACAGGAGAAATCATCCGTATCTCATATAATTAAAATCGGTTTACAAAAATATTCTTTGGGACATCAAAGAGTTAAGGAAGCAATTGAAAATGCAGGCAGGCAGGAGCTTATAAAACTTGAAAAGGGGTTGTCGGTGCTTGCTTCTATTTCGGGTATTGCACCTTTGCTTGGATTTTTAGGTACCGTAACAGGTATGATATCGGCTTTTATGACCATCGAGGATTTAGCCGGTTCTGCAAACCCCAGCGACCTTGCAGGAGGAATTTGGGAAGCACTTACCACAACTGCTTTCGGTTTAATTGTCGGCATACTTGCTCTTGTCTACTACAATTATTTTCTAAACTATATTAAAAAACTTGTTGCAGATATGGAAAACGTTGCAAACGATGTTGTTGATTTAATTCAGGACCAAGTCGGCGGAACATCCGATATTAAAGAAAATAAATATTTATAAAATGAAATTTGAAATATCAAATAAGCCCTTAAGTTCGTTTAATTATTCTTCGCTTACCGATATAGTATTGCTGCTTGTAATTTTCTTCTTGATTACTTCGCAGTTTGTTGTCCGTACAGGTGTAAAGGTTCAGCTTCCCGGTTCAAATACAAATAAGCAGTCGGTTCAATCCGAACTATCCGTTACGCTTACAAAAGCCGGCGAAATTTTTGTGAACGCAAAAAAAGTAGACGAACAGATGTTGATAATTGAATTAAAAAAAATGAAAAAGAAATTCAACGGAAAAAACCTAATTATTCGTGCGGATAAAGACGTAGCTATTGAAAAAGTAATTACCGTAATTGATGCGGCAAAATTAGGTGGAATAACTAAATTTACAATTGAAACCGAAAAGAAAGTCAGATGATCAATTTTCATAAATTTTGTTTCGATACCTTTAAAAATGAACTTTCAATCTTTTAAAAATTATCCGCTGCTCCTTTCTGTTATAATTCACATTATAATATTTTTAGTTTTTCTCGTAATAAAAATAGATGCTGATTATCCGAACAGAGATTTTGTTGAAGTAACATTCGGCGTAGCGGGTAAAAGCGGCTCGCCCGGAATTTCAGGTACCGAAGTTAACAAAAACAAAGAATTGATTAAGGGAAAAACCAAAAAGAAGAATAAAACCGAAAAGAGAAAAAAGAAAAAAATTGAACTGCCCAAGTCGAAAACTTCAAATAATATTAAAATTAAAAGGAGCAGTAAGCAAAGTCCAAAGTCCGGTTTGGTAATTAAAGAAAAACCCCGGAGTAAAAAAACGGTTAAAAAGGGTAACGCCGGCAAAAAAAATATCGGCAAAAATAAATTAGGTTACGACATTGAATGGGGCGGAAGAGGACAAAGAAGAATATACAGTTTCAGTCTGCCCGAATATCCCGCAGGGGTTAATAAAGAAATAGACATAAGACTTAGATTTACAATTCTGCCGGACGGGACCGTAGGAAACATTTTTCCATTAATTAAAGCCGACACACGATTGGAAAATGCTGCTATGAAATCTTTAAGGCAATGGAGATTTGAACCGCTCGCACCCGGACAAAAAGACGTGGTACAAACAGCAGTAATTATTTTTCCCTATAGATTGAGATAGAAGATATATAAACAAAAATTACGGAGAACAACGATTGCAGTTCTCTGTAAAAGTGCGATTAATAATTTACGGTAGCTATGGACTCTGACATGGCAAGATTTTCAAACTCACACCCCCTCTAATCACCCTATCTTGGCAGCCTTACCGCCCGGCAGTAGGGGAGAGAGGTCTGTATCTTAAAATTTTAAATTGTTTGTAATAGTGGGTGAGTTAGTTTACACTGTTACAATCGATAAAATAATGATGATTTTAAATTGAAGTGAACTGCGAAGCAGTTGAATTCATAATAG
>CAZAOG010000042.1:0-20427 GCA_964486645.1 uncultured Ignavibacteriaceae bacterium
CTAGTGTAACCGGTATTGCTTCGCTTCTTAAAGGTTATAATTCAAACTTATATAATGATGATATTGAGCATATTATCCAACTATCGGCTGATGATATTAATGACCCTTTTGATCCGACCACAGGACCTGGCTGGGATGAAGGAACTGGTTACGGCCGTGTTAATGCAAAAAAGGCTTTGGATTATTTAAGATACCCTTATGTTTTAAGTCAGTTAAGTGCTTCAGGTGGTACAGATTATTTTAAGGGTCCGGCTATTACTTTTATTACTTTTGGTGCAAGTGGTTTAGCGGACGCTGCATATATTGCTTATAGACACGAAGTAAGGAAAACAGTTTATTTTAGCTCTTTAACCAATCCAAATGTATGGGGCAGAGGCGTTGCTACAAACGGATGGTCGGCGGCAAATCCAAATTTTGGAATGGGATATACCGGTGTAGTACCGGGTACCGTAACAAGTAATAGTGCAACATTATATACTTATGTATATGAAGTATATTCAACATTAGGACAATGGATAGGTTGGTATCCAACCACTCCGTCGGGTGTACAATTTGCCTATACTACTCTGGGCAAACCCACAGGTCTTTCAGTATCAATCTCAGGCAGTACAAATATTATCTCAGGACAAAATGGAACCTGGACAGCTTATCCCAACGGCGGTTATAGCCCTTATACGTATAAATGGTATTACAAATACCCGGCTGCTTTACCTAAAAATTCGTCAGTTAAAAAACCACCGGCAGGTTATTGGTTTGAGTTAGGACTTAATACCCAGCAAATCTCAAGGACAGACGACCGGGATTTTGAACTGAAATGTGTGGTTGCTGACACTGTAAACAATACTGCTACTTCCAATATAATTTATGTAACTGTTAGCAGTGGCGGATTTAATCCGGCACTAACATCTGCGCCAAAAGAAAATAAATTAGCTCAAAATTACCCCAATCCTTTCAACCCTTCAACCGAGATAAAATATTCACTTAAAAAAGATGGTTTTGTAACAATAAAAGTTTACGATGTATTAGGCAGAGTTGCAGCTACACTTGTAAACGAAAATAAACCTGCGGGTTATTATACAGTAAATTTTGATGCAAGCAGGTTAAGCAGCGGAATATATTTTTACGGAATTACGGCTAACGGATTTACCGCAGTTAAAAAAATGATTTTAACAAAATAGTATATTACAAACTAAGTCCCTTAATGGGACTTAGTTTACCAACATTTATAATTTATTTTTTCGGTTTCGGTTGTCTTTTTTCTATTGTTATGTTTTCAATTACAATATCGCTGTAGGGTTTGTCATTGGGTTTTTGTGTCTTGGTTCTTCCAATTGCAGAAACCACATCCATACCTTCAATTACTTTTCCGAATATTGTATGACGACCGTTTAACCAAGGCGTTGGAGCTAAGGTTATGAAAAATTGACTTCCGTTAGTACCCGGTCCCGCATTAGCCATAGCCAATATTCCGGGTTCGTCAAATTTTAATTTGGGTGAAAATTCATCCTTAAAAGGTTTGCCCCAGATGCTTTCACCGCCGCGTCCCGTTCCAGTCGGGTCACCGCCCTGTATCATAAATCCGTCAATCACTCTGTGAAAAATCACACCATTGTAATAGCCGTCTTTTGAATGTTTTACAAAGTTTTCTACGGCTAAAGGCGCATATTCAGGAAAAAGCTGTAATTCGATATCTCCCATATTCGTTTTCATTACAGCTACCGTTATCTCGTTTGCGGATTTCGTTGAATCAGTCATTAAATTTTTCTCCGTTTTCGTTTTTAGATTTTTTTCAATTGTATTGCTTAAAGCAGCTGTGCCGAAGCCTGCAACTAAAAGAAATAAGACAAGTGATGTTATTTGTTTTCTCATAAGTTCTCCTTTATTTACAAAATATTAAGATATAATAAAATTAAAATAAGACCGCCGAAGGCAATCCGGTAATAAACAAAAACAAAAGTTGAATTTTTCCTCAAGTATTTTAATAAAAGTCCTATTGCCAAATAACCGCTTATACCCGAAGCGATTGTAGAAACCAAAAGATTGATAGCCATTGAAGCATCGATAAAATTTAATGATTGATAAAATTCGAGCATACCGCTGGCTAAGACTGCGGGTATGCTGAGTAAAAAAGAAAATCTTGCTGCCGCTTCTCTGTTCAACCCCATAAACAAGCCGCCGGTTATTGTTGTTCCCGAGCGCGATGAACCGGGAATAAGTGCAAATGCTTGTGCAAATCCTATTACCAGCGAATCGACAACGGTAAGATTTTCCACATCCTTTTTAAATTTTGCCAATTTTTCGGAGAGAGCTAAAATAACTGCAAACACTATCAAACTTATTGCAATTACATTCAATTCTTTAGTGAAAGAACCTTCTATAAAATCCTTAAAAAACAGTCCGATTACAGCAACCGGGATACTGCCTAAAATAATTAACCATCCTAATTTAGAGTTGCTGCTTTGCAAAGAATATTTTTTTCTTTCGGAAAAATTATCTTTTAAAAAATCCTTTATGATTGAAATTATATCTTCGCGGAAGTAAAGCAAAACGGCAACCAAAGTACCAAGTTGAATTACCGCAATAAACGCCGTCCAGTAATGCGGGTTTTCGGAAGATATTAAATTCATCATTTTACCGATAATCGTTAAGTGTCCGGTGCTGCTAATCGGTAAAAACTCAGTTAGTCCCTGTACAATTCCTAAAAAGATGGCTTCGAGTATACTCAATAATTTCTCCTAAAAAAGATATGTTATGCCGAGAGTAAATCCGGCTGAAAACGAATTGAATTTTACATTCTCGTTCATTCCCGGATTAAATAAATTTTTGTTTCCGTTATTAACTTCTCCTATAGCATCATACCTTATATCCGCGATAATATTGGCATAAAGATTTTCGCCTATTTGTGTGTTCCCCATTCCTCGCAGAATAAAACCCGCTCCTGTTGAGCTATATGTAGTAATAGTCGGTGTTCCGGGTAACTGTTCGTCAACATTTACAAATCTTAAGCCTGTACCAACGCCAAATTTAAATTGGTAGCCGATTCCTTTTAAAACATAATAAGCCAAAAGCGAAGGCATAAAATTATTAACCGAAACATCATACATTCCCAGATTAAATCGATAGTTGTAAGAATACAGGTTATAAGCCATTTCAACGCCTAAGTCAAAGTTGTCACTCATGGTTTTATCTATTTCAATCGAAAAATTAACGGCGGAGTTAAAGTTTTTAACCTGTGAATTAGAGGGCGCAAAGTTCTGGTTAATGTAATTGTAAAAAGAAGAAATGTTTTTGAATTCAATGCCCAATCCCGCGCGTAAACTGTATTGCCCGAAAGAAAAGCCCCCGATAAAAAACATAAAAACAATAATTAAAATTTTTTTTATCATCTTATTCCTCTTCCCTATCCGCAATTTTGAAGAAATTATAGTGTTGTTTGTTATAGAAAAAATAAACGTAAAGTGCCGAAAAAATAAACACAAAGTATGAAATAATATGAGTTAAAAACGCATAAGCCATACTTATATTTTCTCCGAAGCCGAAAAGTAAAACCAAGGCGGATTTAGCCAAGGCGTGATACGAGCCTGTTCCGCCGGGAGTCGGGATAACAACCCCGATAGCGCTGATACTCATTACAATCCATCCGGTTTCATAAGAAACTTCTTTTATATTTTGCATTCCTATGGTATAAAGTCCTACGTATGAAGTCAAACCGTAAAGAGCCATCATCAATATGCTTAGCAATATCGTTAAAGCATAATTCTTTGTGCCCTTTAAAGATGCAAAGCCGTATGTAAGCATTTCAAAAATGTAAGCGGCTTTATGTGCAAGTTTTTTTGAAATACGACTCAGCAATTTTATTATAATTCCGTAAAATTTTTCTCTGAATTTTATTGTTAAATAAAAGAAGAAAATCACAAAGGTTATTAAAACCATACTTATAATTAATGCGGATTTTAACCAGGGAAAGGTGTCGTATAAATTTTCCGACCAAATAATGACAGAAACAAATATTGCCAAACCCAAGAATATTATATCAATTACCCTTTCAACAATTACCGCACCGAGCATTGATGATTTGGAAAGACCCTCCCATTTACCGACCAAAACAGCTCTCGATATTTCGCCCAGCCTCGGTACTACATTATTAACGCCGTAGCCGACCATTAATGCAGCGAACAAATTTTTAATTGAAACGTCTGACTTGACGGAATTTAAAATAACCTTCCACCGCACAGCCCTAACATAGTGAGAGGACATCATTACAACTATAAAAATAAGTATCCAGACAATTGATGCATCGGAAACAATGCGCAGAACCTCATCAAAATCAACATTGATAAAAGCAATGTACAAAAAACCTACCGCTAAAATGATTGAAAGCGAGTACTGTAAAATGTGCTTAAGTTTATTTGATTTTTTGTCAGCGGAGGTCAATAGTTTCAGTTCCTTTTGGTGGAGTTATTTTGAAAATGGAATCTTTAAATCCGTTGTTTTCTTTGTAATTACTGAACATAATTTTTAATGTTCCGTATTCCGTTCCTTCTACAATAATCTGTTTTATACGATAAACGGTATTAAAATATAACTCTGCATAATTAAAGTTTAAACCGGAATCTTTTTTTGGTTCGATTTTTAGTACAAATGTGTCTTTCTCTTTTTTTTCGCTTACATTACTTTGCTTCGGGTATTCTTCAAATAACTTTCTAAGAGAAAACACGGACGGGCTTTCGTCATCAATGCTGCTTATAATAATTTTGTTTCTCTTTTTATTATAGTTCCAGTTCGTTTTACCGTCGGACACTATTAAAACGTTTTTTAATTCAATTCTTGTTTTATCCTTTTGTTTGAATTTTATTTTGCCCTTTAAATTTATCTTTCCGTTGTTGTATTGAACAAAGTCGGCGGACAGATCTTTTATGGAATTAAATTTACTTTGAACTTTTTCAAGAAGGGATTGGGATATTCCGACACCCGCAAAAATCTGAAAAAATAAAAACGTAAAGAGAAATATTTTAATTGGATTTTTCATTTATTAAATATTACAGTTTAAAGTGAACGAATAATTGTTTCAAGTTGTTCCTCGTTTTCTACGAGCACGGTGCGCGCTTTACTTCCGTCGCTCGGTCCTACAATGCCCGCTTCCTCAAGCTGGTCTACAATTCTTGCCGCACGAGAATAACCGAGTTTTAATCGTCTCTGCAAAAGCGAAACAGAACCCTGTTGATGGCGCACTATCACCCTTGCGGCATCTTCAAACATGGGGTCTAAATCGGACAAAAATCCGGAAGCCGCCTGCTTCTTTTTTTCATAAAGCGAAGGCAGAAAATAAGGCTTGGAATAACCGGGCTGCGATGCAACATAATCGGTTATCTTTTCAACCTCATCGGTTGAAATAAAAGCATTTTGCATTCTTATCGGCTTGGGCAAGCCTGTCGGCAAAAACAATACATCGCCCTTGCCCAAAAGCTGTTCCGCTCCGTTCATATCCAATATTGTGCGTGAATCTATTTTTGTAGCCACCTGATATGCAATACGCGCGCTGAAGTTAGCTTTAATTACACCGGTTATTACGTTTACCGAAGGTCTTTGCGTGGCAACTATCAAATGAATACCAACCGCTCTTGCAAGCTGCGCCAATCTGGCAATTGGTTCTTCAACTTCTTTTCCTGCGGTTATCATTAAATCAGCCAGCTCATCAATTATAACTACAAGATATGGAAGAAAGTGATGTTTCATATCGTCGGTATCCGCAGGTTTTGTTTTGGGATTCGTAATTTTCGTGTTGTAGTCAATTAGATTTCTTACACCGGCTTTTGCAAGTTTATCGTAACGTTTTTCCATTTCATATTCCACAGATTTTAACAATAGAACAGCGTTTTGCGGATTTGTAATTATTTCTTCGTCAAGATCCGGAGAAACAGCCAAAAAATGCTTCCTAAGTTTATTATAAAAAGAAAGTTCTATTTTCTTCGGATCAATCATCAGCAGCTTTACTTCGGAGGGGTGTTTCGCATAAAGCAGGCTTGCAATAATCATATTTATACCCACGCTTTTACCGGAACCGGTAGAACCTGCAATAAGTATGTGAGGCATTTTGGTCAGGTCGGTTATAAACACATCGCCGTTAATCATTTTACCCATTGCAATTGGTAATTCGGCTTTTGAATCATAAATTTTTCCGAGTACCGATCGTGCGTTTACAAGAGATGCAACCGCATTGGGGATTTCAACACCGATGGCGCTTTTACCGGGTATCGGCGCGATAATTCTTATTCCTCTCGCGGCAAGCGCCAAAGCAATGTCGTGTTCCAACCCGACTATTCTGCTTATCTTAACACCGGGTGCGGGTACAATCTCAAATAATGTTACCACCGGTCCGGGGGTTACGGAAATATCTTCTATTTCAATATCAAAAAGTTTCAATTTTTCTTTCAGAAGTTCCGCGTTGCGGGTTAATTCCTCTTCGGCGACTCTAACATTATCCGGCGGAACGGGATTAAGAATATCAAGTCGCAAAGGCGAATAATTAATTTCTTCTTCCCAGGGATTGGGCAGCTCGGCTTGTTTTTCTTTTTCTTCAACGCTTACAGGCGGAGGTATTTCCTTTGTTTTTTGAAGATCGGCTTTTTTCCCTCTGTCTTTTAAAATTTCATTTTCCGTTAACGATACCGGTTCTTCATCTTTTCTTATTATTCTAATTTTCGGTTCTTTTTTCCCTTCTTTTTTCCCTCCGAATAATTTTTTCTTTTTCGTTTTTTCTTTACCGAGTTCTTTTATTTTTTCTAAATTATCTTCCGTTTTCTTTTCAATTACCGGCTCGTATTGAGCATCTTTGTCAACGGTTGAGGTCTTCTTCCTTCTTTCAAAGAGGGAAAATATTTTATTAAGGCTGATATTAAACTTTACAAGAATAAGTATAAGCATGGATGCGGTTAAAAACAGCAAGCTGCCTACTCCGCCGAGCAGTCTGCTTAATATTATTCCCATATAATCACCTATAGCACCGGATAATTCACCCGTCCTTCCGAATAATTCGTAGTTCATTCTAAATACCCCGAATACAGCCGAGGCAATGAGAGAGAAAAGAATTAGAAAGTTAAATATGTGAAAAATGTTTTTGTTTTCAATTTTTTTGAAGAATGATATGCCCCAAATAAAGAACATTATTGGGAATACGGTTGAGAATATTCCCACGGTGGAGTTAAGGAAAAAATCGGAAATGTATGCGCCCAAAATACCGAGTAAATTTCTGGTACTGTCCAGCTTATGTGCTATCTCCGAATTGGAAGATAATATTTTAAGAATATCGGAAAATTGATAACTTAAATTTGCTCTGTCAAATTTTGAATAAGAAACTATACTTAAAAATATTAGAATCGAGATCAGAATTAAAAGAATCCCGAATATATTTCTCTTTTGATCGGATGTTAATATGGGGATCTTTTCAGGAGCCTTTTTTTTACGAGATAAATTTTTTTTCTTTTTTTTCTTAAGCATATTTAACTAAGCTAAGTTAAACCCATCGGCAATTTTATTTACCTGCTTGCGGTAACTTTAATGAGTTATCAATAAATACGGGAACAATATCGGAAGTATTTAACTGACTGCAAAATTTTATGTCTTCTTCAAAGCCGTTTTCAATCAATAGTTTTGCGTGGTCTGTTTCGGCAAGTATCTTTTCTATGTTTTCATTCATTTTTTGATTTAGTGCAACGCTGGCTTTTGCGGAATCGGAAAGCTTTAAATTATTTTTGGTTTTTGAAATTTCTTCTATTAAACTGCCCGCACAAATGAAGTCTTCCAGCGACAGGGAGTTGTTTCTGCCTGCGCATAAAATTTCAAAATCACTTTTTCTTTTTATTAATTTTTTAGCTACGGCGGTTAAATTGGCAAAAGAACAGACGGTTAAATATTCCGAGAATTTAGCTTTTGTAATTGCGGGAGTTCCGTTTGAAGTATAAAAAACAATTGTCTTTCCCTCAACAACTTCGCTGCCGTATTCTAACGGAGAATTGCCCAGAGCAAAGCCTTCAATTTTTTTTGTGTTTCTTTCTCCGCCCAATAATGTTTGTCCGCCAAACATTCCACCCGATACCTTTACCGCAAATTCAACCGCCGGTACGGGAATTATTTCTTTTGCCCCGTTTTGAAGAGCATTGATAATTGTATTGGATGCCCTTAAAACATCGATAACAACTACCGATTTATTTGTAAAGTACAGCTCTTCCAATCCGCAGGGAGAAATTATTACGTTAATGTTCATATATGCTACTTAAATTAATAATTAATATTGAGTAAAGACAGAACAAACTATTTTTTTAAAAAAGGAAGTTTAACAATCTTAGCCGGTACTTCTTTTCCCCTTACCATAAAATTTACCGCCGTTCCTTCGTATGCAAATTCCTTTTCGACATATCCCAAGGCTATGGGTTTTTCCAAAATCGGGCTTACGGTACCGCTTGTTACGGTACCAATTTTTCTTCCTTCAAAGGTAAGGTCATAACCATGTCTTGGAAAAACTCTTTCTTCGGTAGCCAAGGGAACCAATTTCCTTTTTATTCCGTCTTCTTTTACTTTCATTAATATATCTTTAGCGATAAAATGATTTTTCTTCAATTTGGTAATCCAGCCCAATCCGGCTTCCAAAGGATTTGTTGTTTTGTCTATATCGTTTCCGTAAAGACAAAATCCCATTTCCAATCTTAAAGTATCTCTTGCGCCCAAACCGATCGGTTGGATGTTGTATTCTTCTCCGGCTTCAAATATTTTGTTCCATACTTCTTCGGCAACGGACCGATCACCTTTAAAATAAATTTCATAACCGAGTTCGCCGGTGTAGCCCGTGCGTGAAACAATCATATCCACTCCGGCTATTTCAGCGTTAAAAAAGTGATAATATTCAACGTCTAAAACCTTATCGCATATTTTTTGAAGAACTTCTTTGGAGTTGGGCCCCTGTATTGCAAGCAGGGAATATTCGTCGCTTTCGTTGGAGATATTAACATCGAATCCGTTGTTTTCCGTCATCCAGTTATAATCCTTTTCAATATTCGATGCATTTACTACGAGCATAAATTTGTTGTTATCAATTTTATAAACAAGAAGGTCGTCAACTATTCCTCCGTCTTTGTAGCACATTGCGGAGTATTGCACTCTTCCGGGAGATAATTTAGATGCATCGTTAATGGTTAGTTCTTGTACAAAATCCAACGCACTTTCACCGGAAATAAAGATCTCCCCCATGTGAGAAACATCGAACACACCCACAGAATTTCTTACTGCTTTATGCTCTGCAATAATTGACGAATACTGTACGGGCATTTGATAACCCGCAAAGTCTACAATTTTTGCGCCTAATTTTTTATGAACATCATACAATGTTGTTTTCTTCATTCCTTAAATTCTCCGAATTGATATCTTAAATGTAATCTCCCGTTAAATTTTTACCGGTAGTTTTTGAAAAGAATTTTATTTCCTGTAACGATAAAGACGGATCTTCTTCAAGCTTTAGTTTTAATCTGTATCTGAATCTGAATTTAGTTAAAGTTTTTATTTTTCCTTCTCTTAATTTCGCGGCTACAAAAGGGTTGCACTTTATTATCAACGATTTTTCTTTTGATTCTCTTTTGAACCTTTTTATCCACTCTTCCAAGTCGTAAATTAAATGCGACTGTTTTGTAAGCACGCCCGTGCCCAGGCACGAAGGACAAACTTCTTTCATGGTTTGCATCATATTTTGCCGTACTCTTTGGCGGGTAATTTGCACAAGTCCGAAATCGGACATCGGTAAAATGGAAACACGCGAGCGGTCTTTTCTAAATTCTTTTTTCAGCTCATCGTAAATTTTCTTTCTGTTTTTTTCTTCCAAAAGATCGATGAAATCAATTACGATTATTCCGCCAATGTCTCTGAGCTTCATTTGTTTTGCAATTTCTCTGGCGGCTTCCAAATCCGTTTTTAATGAATTAACTTCCTGGTCTTTGCTTTTTGCATATTTACCGCTGTTAACATCAATAACCACCATAGCTTCCGTGTGTTCGATAATTAAGTAGCCGCCGCTTGGTAAATATACTTTTCTTGCCATCAAGGTTTTTATCTGCTCTTCAATTTTAAAAGCATCAAAAATTGAATGAGATGATTGGTAATATTCTATTTTGTCAACCAGATCGGGTTCGGTTATCTCAACGTAATTTCTTATTTGTTTGTAAAGTTTTTTTGAATCTATAAAAACTTTTGAAACATCCGGGGTAAATAAATCTCTGATTACGCTGGATGTTGTGCTTAAATCGTTATGAATAAGCGCAGGGGGTTCTTGCGATTTAATTCTTTTTTCGATAAGGTTCCAGGTTTTTACAAGCTGGTTTAAATCCGATTTAAGTGCCGCTTCGTCCTGATTTTTTGCAACCGTCCGTATTATTAAGCCGCAATTTTCGGGAATAATTTCTCTTACTAAATTTCTTAGTCTTTTTCTTTCCCTGTAATCGACAATTTTTTTGGAAACGCCGATTTTGTTATCATAAGGCAGCAGCACGCAGAATCTACCCGGAAGCGAAACGGCGGATGTTACCCTTACTCCCTTGTTTTTTACGGGTTCTTTTGTAATCTGGACTATGATTTCCTCGCCCTTGTGGAGCATTACCGTAGGTGTATTGTACCCGTTTTTGGAAGAATCGTGATGTGTATTATTTGAATTGGAATGACCGTTTTCATCCAAATCAACATCGGAGTCTTCTCCCAGCATTTCCAAAAATTGCTGCGTTCTGTCGGCAATATCCGAAAAGTGAAGAAACCCGTCGTGTTTCATTCCGATGTCTATAAATGCCGCTTTTATGCCGGGAAGTACTCTTGCAACTTTTCCGAGATAAATATCCCCGACCATTCTGCGTTTTTCGGGATAATCAACAAAAAAATCTACTAAATTCCCGTCTTCGGTAATTGCTACCCGTGTTTGAACAGTAGATGAATTGATAATAATTTCTTTTGTCATAAAGAACAAACTCTCTTAATGAAATCAAATGTTTCATTATTAATAAATTTCTATAAAAAAAGCTCGTGTTTTTTGCCTGCATAGTTATAAAAAATTTTGAAATTATATTTTTCATTCTTTTAAAATATATATTATAAAAACAGAGCTTATAATTAATTACTAATTACTGATATAATTTTTATCAGCTTAAATTTCTTTTGGATTATTTATTTTCAGTATTGCTGTTTGTTTTTTCATCCAGCAAAGCTTTTCTGCTTAACGAAAATTTTCCGTTTTCCATTTTAAGCAATTTAACCGTAACCTTGTCACCTTCTTTCAGGTAATCGGTTACCTTATTGACGCGTTTGTTGTCAATTTGTGAAATGTGTAATAATCCTTCTTTACCGGGTAATATTTCTACGAAGGCACCAAAATCCATAATTTTTATAACTTTTCCTTCATATATTTTACCCACTTCCGGTGTAGCCGTTAAACTTTTAATAAACTCTTTACAACTTGCCGCACCGTTTTTATCGGGAGATGCTATCGTAATGGTTCCGTCATCCTCAATGTTGATATCAACACCAAAATCTCTCTGCATTTTTTGAATGGTTTTTCCGCCGGGACCGATAATCAGGCCGATTTGATCCGTTTCAACTTTTATAGTTAAAAGTCGGGGAGCAAACTTAGATAATGATTCTCTTGGCTGACTTATGGCTTCATCCATAATACCCAAAATATGCATTCTTCCATCTTTTGCCTGGTATAAAGCTTTTTCCATAATTTCAAATGATATACCCTGTATTTTTATATCCATTTGAAAAGCTGTAATACCGTCCTTGGTTCCGGCAACTTTAAAGTCCATATCACCAAGATGGTCTTCGTTACCTAAAATGTCGGTAAGAATTGCATACTCGTCACCCTCTTTAATTAATCCCATTGCTATTCCGGCAACGGATTTTTTTATAGGAACTCCGCCGTCCATCAGTGCAAGCGAACCGGCACAGACGGTTGCCATAGATGACGATCCGTTCGATTCGAGAATATCCGATATAAGTCTCATTGCATAAGGGAATTTATCTTCATCGGGTATCATTATTTTTAATGCCCTTTCGGCTAAATTACCGTGACCTATTTCGCGTCTTCCGACGCCTGTCATTCTTCCCACTTCGCCCACGCTGAACGGGGGAAAATTATAATGAAGTACAAATCTTTTGCTGTAAGCTTCAAACAAACCGTCTACCGACTGCTCGTCATTTTTGCTGCCAAGCGTTAGAGATGTTAAACTTTGAGTTTCACCCCTTGTAAATAACGCAGAACCGTGAGTTCTTGCAAGAACTCCCAACTCGATACTAATCGGTCTTACCTGTTCGGTGTTTCTGCCGTCCAACCTAACCCCCTCTTTCAGAATTCTTTTGCGCATTAAGTCTTTTTCCAAGTCGTGCAGAATGTTTTTAATGCTGCTTTCCTGTTCGGGATATTTTTCTTCCAAAGATTCCGTCACGGAATTTACAAGCTCTTTATTTTTTGCACTTCTTTCATCTTTTGTCAATGCGGAATAAACAATCTCTTTAAATTTTTCCTCCGCCAGTTGATAAACTTCCGTTTTCAGATTTTCGTCAACTTCGTTTTCAACAACTTCTCTTTTGGTTTTGCCTACTTCTTTTACTAATTCAAGCTGAAGATCGACTAATTTTTTTATTTCGGATTGAGCGAACTTTAAAGCATCCAAAAGCTCCGTTTCACCAACTTCTTTTGATTCGCCCTCAACCATCATTATTGAATCCGCACTTCCGGCAACAACAAGTTCTATATCGCTTTCCTGAAGTTGTTGGTGGGTCGGGTTAACAAAAAATTCACCGTTTATTCTTCCTATCCTGACTTCTGCAATGGGACCGTTAAAAGGGATGTTTGAAATACTTAAAGCCGCCGAAGCACCCACAGCGCCTAAAACGTCGGCATCGTTTTCTCCATCGTGCGATAAAACAAATGCCACAATTTGAGTTTCGTTTACAAAACTGCTCGGGAACATGGGTCTGATAGGTCTGTCAATCAGTCTTGCGCTTAATATTTCTTTTTCCGAAGGTCTGCCTTCTCTTTTTATAAAACCGCCCGGAAATTTACCGGCTGCGGATGTTTTTTCTCTGTATTCTACTTGCAGTGGAAAATAATCAAGCCCTTCTCTCGGTTCGTCTGCTGCAACGGCAGTTACCAAAACCATTGTATCTCCGTATCTTACCATAACGGAACCGTTTGCTTGTTTTGCAAAACGTCCTGTTTCTATTGATAAATTTTTTCCGCCTATTTCTACTTCTTTTGTTATAAACATTTATGTTTCCTTTACTTTCTAATATTCAATTCTTTAATGATAGTTCTATATCTTTCGATATCTTTTCTTTTTAAATAGTCCAACAACCTTCTTCTTTTACCAACCATCATCAAAAGTCCTCTTCTTGAATGATGATCTTTTTTGTGCTTCTCAAAATGAGAGGTAAGATCATTTAGTCTTTTTGTTATAAGTGCAATTTGCACTTCTGTTTTTCCGGAGTCTTTTTCATTTGCTCCAAATTTCTTGATTATTTCAAGTTTTTCTTCGTTTGTCATTTTGTTTTCCTTTATTTGATTATACGATATAACACCAGAACCCTATGCCGAAAACAGTGAGAACCGGTGTTTATTAATTTAATTTATTTATAATTTCCATTCCCTTTTCTTCGTCTTTTTTCATTTGAGTAATCAACTCGTCAACCGAAGAAAATTTTTCTTCATCTCTTATTCTTTCAATTATATTTACGCTCACGCTTAACCCGTAAATATCCTTAGAAAAATCCATAATGTAAACTTCCGTTGTTACATTTCCGTATTCGTAAAATGTCGGTCTTTTACCGATGCTCATCAGACCGAAATAATTTTTCCCCTCTACAATTGTCTCAACAAGATAAATACCGATCTTAGGTAAAAATTTATCGTCTCCGAAAACTTTAATATTTGCGGTAGGGAAACCCAAATCCCTGCCTCTTTTATCACCTTCAACAACTACGCCGCCGAAGGAATATCTTCTGCCCAATAATTTATTTGCCAGCACTATATCGCCCTCGGAGAGTGCATTTCTAATTTTCGTACTGCTGACGGTATTGCCGTCGACACACACAGCTTCTACCGGAGTAACCTTAAAACCGAACTCTTCACCCATTTTTCGCAAAGCATCAACATTGCCGCCGCGCCCTTTTCCGAAATGATGATCGTATCCGATAACAATTTCGTTAACTCCGATTTTATCGACAAAATATTCTTTTACAAATTCGTAGGAAGTTTTTTGCGAAAATTCTTTTGTAAAATTTATAACCAGTAAATTATGAACGCCGATAGATTCCAAAATAGGAATTTTTTCTTCTAATGTGCTCAACAAACGCACTTTTTTATCTCTAACAATTATACTGCGCGGATGAGGATGAAATGTAACAAGAAAATTCCTTCCGCTCAATGTCTTTGATTTTTCAACCAGAGTTTCAAGTATTTTTTTATGCCCTAAATGAATACCGTCAAATGTGCCCAAAGTGATAACGGTTTTTTCATCCTTTTCAATTTTGTCTAATGCTTGAAATATTTCCATATAAAAAAAATCATTTAGAGAATATCTAACAAATATACATTTTTTAAACTTGAAATAAAATTAAAAGATTATAAAATAATTGTTTACGGCACATTTGTCCAAAGCAATATAATAAAAAAAAGGATTTTGAATGTAGACTATTATTTGAGAAGCGAATCGGCGATTCGCTTTACAAAACAACAAGATTCCCGATATCTTATCTAAAAAAACAAACGGCTTTTATAAATGAGATAATTTTGATAAACGAGGAAAAACTGCAGCTGCGGATATCGGGAATCTTCTCAAGAAGAAATTGAAGTACTTCGTAGTTCTTTTGCAAATTGTTTTTTCTATTCCCGAACTTCGCACGGGGCTGTTTGGCATTATCTCCGGAGTCAGGTTAATAGATGAGTAAAAAAATCAAATTAAAGACTTCCTATGTGCAACTTATCGTTAAACTAAGCAGCAGACAACACCGAAGGTGTTGAATATAAATAGCACCGGATGAAATCCGGTGAAAAAGAAGAAAAAGAGGAATAACAACTTCGAAGAAGTTGAATTTAGAGCACGTTTTAGATAGAAAAATTAGTCGGGATTCCGGAAAAAAGATTCCCGATATCTTAACTAAAAAACAAGCGACTTTTTTAAATGAGATAATTTTTTAAACGAGGCAAGCCGTAATTACAGATATCGGGAGTCTTCTTTGAGAAGCGAATCGGCGATTCGCTTTACAAAACAACAAATTGGTTCAGAGAATCCCGGGGTGTTACGGAGATAAATTATAAAAGAGAAGAATTACAACTCGTCTCTCCGGAAATTTTAAAAGAAGTTCATACGTCCCACAAAAGTTCTTGTTAAGAACGCTTTTGCGCCTGCTTTGAAATATACTTCGGGACGCATTGAGGAATGAATAATCGCATTTTCATCGTTACCGAAAGAAGTAATTACTATCGTACCTTTGTCCTTGCTTTCAATTGTAATTGTAAAAAATGCTTTGCTTAAAGATTCTTTGTCGGGATTATCAACAAAATTTGAGTTGGTTAACGTTTGAATTGAGTTCAAATAATTAACCGTTTTTGCAGAATCGGTTAACTGCCCGCCTATAAACCACTTGTCACCTTTTTTGGTCAGGGTAAAAGAACTGTCTGCCGGATAGGTAAACGTTACTTTATTCCAATTGTTAAAGCTGTCAAACACCAAATGAAAATCTCTGAAATAATCAGGTTTATGGTTAAATGTAATGGAAAGTATTCCGTTAACTTCGTAAACATTATCTTCATCGGCTAATCTTACATAAGAGGAAAGTGCACGGGGTTGTTTGAAAACATATTTGCCGATAACGATATCCAAAGACAAATCTCCGTCTTCAAAAACCTTTACCTGTGTGCCGGAAGAATCAACCTGAAAATTTTTCCACTTGCTCGAACTTTTTGCCGCAACTCTTTTGGGTTTTATTTGGGCAAGAACATTCAATAACCCGTCGATTTTTTCTTTTGGAACAATGGCGGTTTTGTCTTTATTTAAAGTAACTTTCCAATCGTTTCCTTCTTTAAAAAGTTTAACTTCTTTGTGATTATTAACTTTAGGAAAAATTGAAATTGATGTAACGTCATCTTTATTTATATCGATAATATCTTTTTTAAATGTTGATTCATTCGGGTTTGAATCCAAAACGAACATTAAAACCACAACAAACAAAAGAATTGAAAATACTATAACTAACTTTTTATTTGAAAATTTATTAAACATATCTCTCGTTCATCCATTTTTTTCTTTTTTTCTTGCGAATTTGATGGCGGATTAATCCGTAACCGATAATTAAAATTATCGGCAGTAAAAAGTTCAAATATTTAATCAAAGTTTTTGTGCCTTGTTTTAAGGTGGCATCAATCGGTCTGTTTGTAACGCCTTTTGTTCTGAGTGTAATTAAACCGGTATCGTCCGAAAGCCAGTCAACGGCATTGGAAACAATGCTGATATTATCTTTTTCAAGCTGTCTTGCCCTTTGTCCGCTTCCGTTTACAACAAAATCACCGTCGCTGAATAATACCATTTTTGAATTGGTGGTTCCGTTAAATTTTCCGTCAACGGCAACCGCAACAGGCAAGTTTGAAAGAGGAAAATCGTTTCTTGTCCATTGCTTCAATATATTAAAATAAACGGGAGGTGTTTGAGCGCCGCTGGTTTTGGAAGATCTTGCCAGCACCGAATAATTTAATAAAGAATCTTTTGGTGTAATTTCAATCGGACTTGCAAACTGCATTATTACGGATTCAATTCCTTTTGAAATGGGATGGTCTGCAAAGTTTGTAATTATAGGTAAATAGGGAAATTTAACGGGAGTGCTCATTACAAACCCGCCTTGATTCTGTCTTACCATAACGCTTCCGCTGCTGACATCTATTATAAATTTGCCTTCGATATTTATTCCGTATTTTTTCAGCCAATCATTCAACCCTGTGTTTTTAACGGAGCCGGTTGCTTTTGACAAATCGCCTGTTACTCTGTTAAGAGCCAGTAAAACTCTGCCGCCGTTAGCCAGATAATTATCAATTTGTTTTATGTATTTCGGCGCAATAGTATCGGAAGGAGCAATAATTACCAGAGTTTTAAAGTCATTGGAAAGTGTGGTTGTGTCGCTGAATTCAAAAGGCTGTACATCGTACATTATTGAAAGCTGTTGTTTCAATTGTTGAAGCGAAGATAATTCCGGTTCTCCGTTACCTTTTAAGAAAGCAATCTTTGTCTTTTGAGTTAGAGTTAATTTTTTAATGTTCGTCGAAAGATCATATTCCATTGCGGCGCCGGGTTGAATAACCGGAATAATTTCTTTTTTTTCTTTGTATTCCAATACTGCACCCAAATAAGCACGCTGCTGTTTTACCTGGTCTCTTTCTCTTACATTTATCATCACCGGTTGAATACCTGCCCGCTGGGCTTCAATTTCGGATTTTTGATCGACATTGGGATTTATAAAATCGTATTGAATCTGTCCGCCGGACACACTGTTGTATTCGATCAGCATATCTTTAAAATCTTCTTTTACCTTAGCGATGTTGGGCGGCATATTTTCAGAAAAATATGCCGTTACGGTAACCGGATCGTCCAAAGAACTTAAGATATTTTTTGTAGCGTCGTTTAATGTGTAACGGCTGTCTTCGGTAAAATCAAGTCTTATAAAAAATCTGTTTGAAATAATGTTAAACAGAAGAACTATACCGAAGATTAATAAAATATTTGTTAAAACTTTTTTCTTTGTTAGCATAGGTCAATCAATAATGTTTCTTTTTGATAAAGATGTTGCTGCAAGTATTAAACCGAAACCGCTAATACTTAAAAAGTAAATAATGTCTCTGCTGTCAATTACTCCTCTTGAAATAGACTGAAAATGGGTAGATAAACTCAAGTAATTTAAAATGCCGGCTAACGTTCCGGTTAAGTCGGTGGCAAGCACATTAAATATAATTAAGAAAAAAATACCTATAAAAAGAGATGTAAGAAAAGCCACAATTTGATTATTCGAAATGCTGCTCGCAAAAAGTCCGATACCGATATAAGCAGCGCTGATTAAAATAAGTCCCAAATACCCGCTTATTACAGCGCCGTTATCAACATTGCCCAAGAAAGCTACGCTGATATAAAACGGAAGGGTTAAAATTAGCGCCACAATAATCAACATCAGACAAGCCGTGAATTTACCCGATATTATTTCCCAATCGGTAACGGGTTTTGTAAGTAGCAGTTCAATTGTGCCGGAATTATTTTCTTCGGCAAGCATTCTCATTGTTAAAGCAGGGATGAAGAAGAACAGAGTCCAATAGGCAACGGAGAAAAACGGCTGTAGCGTTGCCTGACCGACAAAGAAAATATCCGAGCCTGAAATCCACGTAAAGAATCCGCTTAAGCCGAGAAATACAACCAATAAGATATAAGCGGTAAGCGAATCAAAAAAAGTTCTGAATTCCTTAAGTGCAATAATCCAAGTTTTATTCATATCAATTTGTTGTTAGTTCTTTGAAAATATCTTCTAATTTAGTTTCAACCGGGGTCATTTCCAGCAATGTCCATTTATTTTTTACGCAAAGATTAAAAATGTCTTTTTGTGTCTGCAAACCTTCGCTTCCCGAAACATGAAATACATTGTTGTTTTCTTTAACAGGGTCTACTTTAGTAATTGTACTTAAATCCATTAATGATGAAAAGAGTTTATCGGAATTTTCTTCACTTTCAATTTTAACCTTAATAAAACCACCGCTCCGGGCTTGTCTTCTCAAAGATTCGGAAGTTCCGTCGGCAACAATTTTTCCTTTGTTGATAATCAGAATTCTGTCGCAAGTAGCCTCTACTTCAGGTAAAATATGGGTGCTTAAAATTACGGTTTTATGTCTGCCGAGTTCTTTGATAAGTTTTCTGATTTCTATTATTTGGTTCGGGTCAAGTCCTGTTGTGGGTTCGTCTAAAATTAATATCTCCGGATCGTGGATCATTGCCTGAGCAAGTCCGACTCTTTGTCTGTAGCCTTTGGAAAGTTCGCCGATATTTTTATGTTTTTCTTCGTCAAGTCCGCAAAGTAAAACCATTTCTACCAATTTTTCATTTATTTTCTCCTTTGCAACTCCCTGCAGTTCAGCCACGAACGAAAGATATTCAAGCACCGGCATATCAAGATAAAGGGGATTGTTTTCCGGCAGATAACCTATTTTTTTCTTTATTTCCGTCGAGTCTTCCGAAATTGACCGACCGCCTATTTTAACATCGCCGCTTGTCTGTGCCATAAAGCAGGTGATGATTTTCATTGTTGTGGACTTGCCGGCACCGTTTGGTCCGAGAAATCCTAAAATTTCACCGGGTTTTACATTGAAGGAAATGGAATCTACGGCTTTTTCATTTCCGTATAGTTTGGTAAGGTTTTCAACTTTAATGTCCATATAAAACTATTTTATTTTCTATAGTTAATTTTCACTAATTGTTTTTTACAAAATTAATTTTTAAAAGGTTCCTGAAAAATAAAAATAATTAAAAAAATTTACGTAATTTGTTTTTTAACACAAAAAGTGAAGAAAACATTGCATAAAATATTTTTAAGATTTTACGAAGAATTAAACGATTTCCTTCCCGAAGAAAAACGTAAAATAACTTTTGAACACAAATACATCGATCGTACTTCGGTAAAAGATGTTATCGAATCGTTAGGCGTTCCGCACACGGAAATAGATTTGCTTTTAGTTAACGGTAAATCCGTTGGATTTGATTATTTGATCAGCGATGGTGATAATATTTCCGTTTATCCGGTTTTTGAATCGTTTGATATTGCAAATGTACAATGCCTTCGTCCAAAACCGCTGCGCGACCCGAAATTTATTTCGGATGTTCACCTTGGAAAATTAACACGATATTTAAGAATGATGGGCTTTGATGTACTTTACAAAAACGATTTTGATGACGAAGAAATTATGGATATTTCATTAAAAGAAAAACGTGCAATTCTAACAAGGGATAGAGGAATTCTCAAGCACGGCAAGGTGATTCATGGCTATTGGATAAGAAGTACAAAAGTACGAGAACAGGTAATAGAGGTGATAAAACGTTTTGATCTAAAAAATATTATTAAAGAATTTTCTCGCTGTATTGAATGCAATTCCTCTCTCGTCAAAACCAATAAAGATAAAATAGTAAACGGACTGCCGCCTAAAGTCGCAAGATCTATAGAGAACTTCTATAAATGTCCCGAATGCAAAAAAATTTACCGGGAAGGAACCCACTATAAAAAAATGTTATCGTTTATTCAAAACATAAAAGATATGGATTTTTAATTAACAAAATTTTGTTATAAAGTTGTTTTTAAAAGAAGCATTTAAATATTTATATT
>CAZAOG010000043.1:0-20168 GCA_964486645.1 uncultured Ignavibacteriaceae bacterium
TTATTGCTCCTCCGTCAGGTCCGATAATAAATAATTCCGAGAAAGCTTTTATATCAGGCTCCGCAAACTTACCGGTAGAACATCCCCAGTCACTGATGAGCGAATGATTGCCGTTGATATTTTTAAGCTGCACGGGACTGCTTATACCGTTATCCCAAATCTGAACACCGCTGTGACCGATGTACGAAATAAATACTCCGCCTTCTCCTATATATTTCTCAACTTGTTTATTCGTATACGGACCGAAGTTACGAATAGGATTTGTCGTTTTATAAAGATGACGAACAATACCGCCGGTAGGTGCCCGGGAAACAATTGCGGTATCTACATAATCATTGGCGGATTTTAAAGTATTCAATTCAAGCGGGTTATCATTTTCGCCGCTTGAAAAAAGTAGATATTTTTTATTGAACTCACTGTAGGGTTTGTTAACGTAATCTCGGTGAACCGTAAAATACCTTTCAAATTCCTCTACTGAATTTACCGGCAGCCTGCTTATATACATTTGAGGAATAAAGGCTTCCGTGGAGTCCCAAATAGTAAACCATGTATCAGATACAGGATGACCGAAAGACGGGACATAATTGATTTGTCCGGGTGCTGAAAAATATTTTGTTTTGTTACCGTAGTAGTCATAGGTTGCATCTCCGACAAGAAAAACATATTTGGGTTTTGGTGATTTCCAATTTAAAAATGCCGAGTGAAGAAATTCTCTTATAGGTTCGGGCGAGAAAAATCCGTAATTGTACTGATCATAAATATCAAATACATTTATCAATTTTGTTCCGACATTATATTGTGACCGTATAAAAGATAAATACTCATTTGACTTTTGAATAAACTTAGGATGAGTAATTAATATGTAATCCGCTTGATTACTATTGCTCGCAAGGTTGTTAAACTTTTTAGTGTAATAAAATTTAGGTTTTTGAATTTTATTTTCTCTAATTAAATAATAAGCATCACCTTGTTTTACAGTGTCTGCAAACACAAGGGTATTTTGATTAATAGTGTAATTTGTTATCCGCTTCAACACACTGTTAAATTTATATAATATAATATTGCCGGAACCGATATTTGTAATCTTAATAAATTTAAAACCGGAGTCAGCCTGCGAATCGAATTTAAATTTAAGTGAATCTTTGATTGCTTTTAAATATCTGGGATATTCAACTTCGTACCAATCGTACAAAATAGAATTTATAGTTGTATTTGTCGGAAAAGAAATGGTTTTTAAAATATTATTTCCTTCGTTCAGCAAGTTTGAATTAAAAGATGCTTTTACAACCTTTTGTCTGTATTTGTTAAATGACGATGAATCATAAACGGAAGGATCATTGTTTATGCTTAGTCCTATTTTGTGCGCATCAAGAAAACCGTCGCTTGCAAAACTTTGAACTTTATAAAATGCTTCTGCAATTGAATTGGGATAAACATCGCTAACCGTAAAAGTTCTGTTAACAGCTCCTACTCCCTGCTGGTTCCAGACCCAGGTTTCATTTTGTCTCCATTCGGTATCTTGTCTGTCGACGATACCGGGGATTGAATAATCCAGCCAATTATCACGTTCGTAGTGAACAACTTCATTGTAATACTTTATTGTATCTTGCGGCAAATTTGAAAATTGCCGGAGACTATCAATTCTATTCGGGGGTAGTAAAGGGTCCCAAGTAAGCCAGTAAATAGTCGTATCGGAGTAAAGATTAAGATAGTTTTTATAATGTTCATTTTCATTCGAAGTTTCTCTGTATTTATCGCCCCAATTTCTTTTTCCGAAAAATTCGATATAATCGTTATTATCAAAGGTACCGTCGGCTTCTCCTTTAACAAAAACGGGAATTGTTTTGCCTTTATAAAACAGATTAAATTTTCGCGGGTCTACGGATGAAGTTGAAATATTAAAATCAAGCAAATCTTGTTTTGTTATCCTGTAAACACCGTCTGCGGCAACGCCTAATTTTAAATAAGTAGTATTAAAATTTATCCAATCGTAAGTAGTGTTTTTTTCATTTTGTTCATAATATTTTCTGTCTAACTCAACCGCATATTTTTTGTTTATAACAACGTCCGAAATATGATTTTGTTTTGTAGGGTTAGGTAATAATTTAGTGTTACCCGGATTAAGTATTTTAATTTGAATTTCGGCTTGATTTAATTCTTCGATTATATCCCTGTTATTAAATCTATATTGGTTGACGGTAATATGCACGCTGTAATAATTCCCTATCCATAAATAGCCTTTAACGCTGAACAACGGCTTAATTACGGCAGGTTTATTCGGTTTATTTCCATCGGAGTAATTATAAATAACGGACGAGTCCGATTCCATTTTAACAGCCGGATTTATTTGAGGTATTCCTTTAATTTTATTAATTTTTTCGGGGATAATATTTACCGTAACCTTTGAATAGGAGGGAAGTGCAATAAATAATTCTTTTGCCGGCAGACTAAAATTACCCGGTTCCGATTCATCTTGATAATTACCAAATAATATTTCCGTCCGACCGTTTATGGCTTTTTGTTTTTTGTATTTAATAGTTTTAAAGGTATAAATAAATGATATTTGTGAGGTAGTAGTTTTATAGTTATCCAGTTTATTCTGAGGTAGAATAACCGATAAAGTAAAGAATAATATTATAAGTATTAGAAATGTATTCTTCATTTAAGATATTTTTTAATTACTTCTTTCAATATAAAATATTATTTTTTTATTTAAGGTAAAAACAACAGATGAAAGTTATAATGAACTACAGCCTTGATAAAATAAATATTTACGGAAACACTCTAACCGAATTAAGTCACAAATTAAAAAAAATACTCGACGAGAAAAAACCATTACAGATCGTAACATTCAATTTAGATTTTTACTTAGACACTAAAAGAAATTATGAATTTAAGATGATTTGCGAAACATCAGAATTAATTTTACCGGATGGTGCCGGTATTACTTCTCTCCTTTATTTTAAGTACGGAAGAAGAATTGATAGAATTACGGGACATGATTTATTTTTTTTGTTACTAACAATTGCCGATAAGAATAAATTAAAGATTGCTTTGGTAGGATCAACGGACCAAGTATTATCCAAAGTTCTGAACAAAATTAGACAACTATTCCCTAATTGTATTATATCCGATGCTTTTGCTCCCGAATTATATTTTGAAGAAAATAAAGAAGAAAATTATAAAGTAATCAACAGAATAAAATCATCAAACCCTGATATTTTGTTTTTAGCATTAGGTTCTCCGAGACAAGAAATATGGCTTAACAAACACAAAGATGATATAGGTGCCAAAATAAATGTAGGCATTGGAAGCGTGTTTGATTATTTCAGCGGAAGGAAGAAAAGATGTCCAAAATTTTTACAAAACATTAAACTCGAATGGTTGTGGCGATTATTATCGGAACCCAATAGACTATTTAACAGATATGTTATAAATGACATGCCTTTTTATATTAAAGAATTGATAATGATTTTGAGACAAAGGAAAAACAAATTAAATGTTTTGGAACAATTTTTTATAAAATATTAATACTTTTTCGAAAGTATAATTTTTAAGATTTGTTTTATTTACCTTACCCATCTCAAGTTTTTTTTCAATTGTCAAAGAAATAAAACTCAAAATAGATTTTTTTATATCGTCAATTTTATTATTAAAATAGATCACTCCTTTTTCGTTTAATATTTCTTTGAAAACATGTAGGTTGGAACAAAGAATCGGTTTTTTATAATTTGAAGCTTCCAATACTACAGTTCCGAAGGCTTCATAATCACTGGCAAATATTACTGCTTCACAATTTGATATTAATTTTATTTTTTCCTTCTCTGTTATATAACCCAGAAGATGTATATTATAATTGGCTTCGGCAATCTTTTTATGTTTCGAGCTTAGGTCCTGTTTCCTAATTGTGAGTAAAAGTTTACAGTCTTCCAATTTAAGTTTATCAAATGCTTCAATTAGTATGTCATATCTTTTATTTCTATCCGCCCTTCCCAAATAAAAGAAATAATTCTTGTTAGTCGGATCATTTACTAAATCGTTTTCATTATTACTTAAAATGTAATGTGGAATAACAGCTATTTTATTTGGATCAACTTTGAAACCACTTAGTAAAAATTTTTTTTCAACATCAGTAAAACAAATAATCCTATCAACTTTGTTTAAAAGATTTTTAGCCAGAATTTTTTTATGAAGAGTTTTAAGAATACTGAATTTTTCTGTATGAAAATAAAAATGAGGGGTTAAAATTATTTTGGCTTTTTTATTTTTAGAGATATAATTTATTGCATAGTCGCTAAAATATCTGCCGAACTGATTTACACTCAATATATCATAATCATCATTTAAATAATGTTTTATTTGCGGAGTGATGTTATACGGTGTGTATTGTTTTAAAAAGGTAGCTTGCTCGCCTGTATAATTATTATCTCTTTTTTCCGTTGTAAAATCTGTGGACAGTATTTTGTAGCCAATTCCCAATTGTTGATAAATTTTAAATCTGTCGGCTACAAATTTTTCCAATCCTCCAACCGAAGGATAAAACGAACGTGTTAATTCGAGAATTTTCATAAGTTAATTCATTAATAATTCATTTACATTTTCCATTACTTCATCAACGGAAACATCGGTTAAGCAATACGGTTTTTTGTGGATGCAGCGCCACTCACAGCCGAAACAATCCATTTTATGGTATAAATATTTTATTTTGTCGGATTCTTTATAGGGGAAAAATTTGCCATAATTTCCACCACCAATTATTGCTATTAAAGGAATTCCAACTTTAAGCGCAATATGAGTTAATCCGGAATCCAATCCTAAAAATAACTTTGTGTTTTTAATAACGTTTGGGATATCATTTAGATTTAGTTCACCGGCTTTTACAATAATATTATTATTTTCATTTTTGAAATTGTATAATCTCATTCTTTGTTCAAAAGATCCTAATAATATTATTCTATATTTTTGGGATAAAATAGTGATCAATTTGTCAAATTTTTGTATTTCCCAATCTCTATTATTCTTTGATGAAAAGGGTGCAATCGCAATATCATAATCATTGTTATTTTCAATTAAAGGGAACACTTTATCATCATTAAATAAAGGTACATACTTTTTATTGATGGTCTTAATTACTTCAATATTTTTATCGTATTCATTAAAATAATTTTTAGTAATTATTTTCGAGTATTTTTTATCTAATTTTTTACCAAAGAATTTTGTCAAGTATTCCCAGTTTGAATTTAGGCAATAAATTTCTTCTGCTCCCGATAAAAGAGCCATTTGATCATTCAAAATTCCTCTTGCTGTTGTTAAATTATAACATTTTCTAAATCCAATATGCCTCAAGTTCATTAAAAATTTATACTTATATAATAAAGAAAATTTATATTTGATATAATTATATCCTAATATCTCTACTTTTCCATTGTAGCTTTTAAATAATTGTAAATATTTATTTTTTACAACAAAAACGATTCTCTCATTCCCCTCAAAAACCTGATCATTTTCTAAAATTATAGAAGAAACTATTAAGTCACCGATTTGACCGGTATTGATAAATAGAATGTTATTTGATTTAACAGGAGGTGGATTGAGTAATAAACGTAGAATTATTAATATAAAAAAATCGATTAATGACTTTATGTATATAAAAAACATTTTCACAATTTTTCAAAAATACTTTTGGTTTTGCATTTAGCTTAAATCATTGTTAGTAAAATTAGATTTTTTTAGTCAACAAAAATCTTTCATAATAAATACTAACATTCTATTTTAAAACGAATTTCAAATCACTAAATTGATTCAAATATTTTATCTAAATAGGTTTTTGTTTTAAGAAAAATACTTGAGTGAAATAAATTGTATTTCCTAAAAATTTTAAGTGGAAATCCAAAAAAAATTAAAATAATAAAATATCGCATATTATTTCTATCGAATTTACCATATAACATTGAAATAAAATTATATAATAATGAATAAAGTAAATAATCCGTATAATAGAATATCAAACTTTTAAAAAAATAATAATCTTTTAAAATTATCATATTTCTGTTGTGTAAAAGATAATTTAGCTGAAGATTTGCAAGTAAAGTTCTTCCATGTTTAGTTGGATTTGCCGTTATTTGTGATTTATGAATTCTGTAGTAATACAGATATTCCGGTACATTACCAAATTTGACATTAGTTAGTAACGCTCTATAATAAAATTCACTGTCGGCAATTGGGAAATAATTACTATCCCAAAATTTTAATTTTATTAATGTATCACGTTTAATTAGGACTGTAGAATTATGCATAGCGGAAGCATTATAGAAAAATTCTCTTTTTATTTCTTCATCTTTTTCACCTTTACTTTGTAAATCAATAATACAACCATTAATATTAATTATTGAAACAAATGACCCACAGATATCAACTTTATTTTTTATAATATATTCTATTTGTTTCTCAAATCTTTCAATATGTGAAATATCATCCTGATCATGAATAAAAACATACTCTCCTTTTGCCTCTTTAAAACCTCTGTTATATGCTTGAACTTGTCCGCAATTTTCTTCAATAATTAACCGGATTCTATGATCATTATACGATTTAATTATTTCAATTGATGAGTCGGTTGAACAATTTTCAATAATTAAAAATTCAAAATTTGTGTAAGTTTGATTGAGCACACTTTCTATTGCTTCACGTAAAAATCTTTCGCCGTTATGTACAGGCATAATGACAGATACAAGTGAATTGAAAAAATTATTTTTCTTTTTGGTACTTTCCATACAAATGTTGTTTTATTTCAATTAAATTAACATCCAATTTATTATTCATCGCATCAAGAAAAGCTTTAAATAATAAACTTAATCTTTTTATTTTATAATCATCATATAACAATATTCTTCTACTTTCCCTCTGCAAATCATTAATTATTGAACATAGAACAAGTCTCTTTGATTTTAGATACCTATTCAATAACCAAAAATGATTTCGAAAAGTAAAATAGTTTATACAATAATTTTCATATTTATATCGATAAGATGTTTTCCACAAGAATTTCCTTTTAATCAAATGTTTACTACTAACTTCTTTATGAATTATTATTTGTTTGGGAACAAGTAAGATATTCCCAAATTCTTTTAATCTTAAAGAATACTCTACATCATCATGATGAATAAAAAAATATTTATTAGGAAGACCTATCTTTCTAACTGCTTTTCTATTAATTAATATTCCAACGAAAGAAGCAAAATCAATTTTTAACACTTCTTTGTTTAACATATAGTTTTCGATGGAGGTTTGTAGAACAAATGATTTTACTTCTTGCAAATTAACGTTTCCTCGATGGAGAACAAGTCTAGCACCTTCAGTATTATATACATCTGGACAAACAGCAGAAATATCATCTTTAGCATATTTAATTATACCTTCTAGTGTATTAATATTAGGTTCCGCATCGTCATCCATACACCAAATCCAATCATGTCCTTTCGTATAAGCTGTTTGAATACCTGTGTATTGCCCCCCTGCGCTACCGGAATTTACTTGTGAGATAACAGTTAAATCATCTTGGGATTCCAACCATTCTAGATTTCCTTTTGTATTAGAATTATTAATTACTATTATTTCATCCAATTTTCGTGTTTGATTTCTTAAGGATTCAACACATTCCTTTAATAATTCGAACCTATTGTATGTTACGATTACCGCTGCAATTTTCATTTTTCTTTATTTTAATTTCTCAAATATCTTCAATGTATTCAATACAACTTGATCCATATTATAATATTTATATTCGGCTAATCTGCCTAAAAATAAAACATTTTTTATTTTATCCGCTTCTTTTTTATATAACAAATATTTTTCAGCATTAAAGCTGTTAGGTACGGGGTAAAAAGGTTCTCCTTTTACTTGAGGATATTCAAAACTAACGGAAGTTGTTTTAAGTTTTTGACCTGATAAATATTTATGTTCTACAACCCTTGTATATTCAACGGAATCATCCGGGTAATTTACTTGTCCGACTTTTTGATGATATTCTTTTTCAAAATTCTTCCATTCAAATCTTATGGAGCGGTAAGGCAGTTTGCCGAATTTGTAATCAAAAAAATAATCAATCGGACCGGTGTAAATTATTTTATCAAATTTAATATCTTTTATTACTGTTTTGTAGTCCGTATTTAAAAGAATATTTATGTTCTTGTGCTTCAACATACGCTCGAACATTTTAGTGTAACCGTCTTTCGGCATAAACTGAAATTTATCCGTAAAATATCTGTCATCTGTATTTGTACGTACCGGAATTCTGCCGCATACCGAAGAAGAAAGTTCTTTCGGTTCGAAATTCCATTGCTTTATAGTAAAATTTTTGAAAAACTTTTCAAATATATCAACACCGACTTTGTTTACTATTACATCTTCAGAATTTTTAATCGGATGTCTTTTCTCTTTTACTCGATTGTAAAAATTTTCAACTTCTTTATCTATTTTAAAATTCTTTTTGTATAGTTTATTAACGGTTGTTCTGTTTATCGGTATGGGATATAATCGTCCATTAAGATCAGCCAGAACCTTATGTTCGTATTTTCTCCACTCCGTAAATTTAGAAAGGTAATCGAGTATTATTTTGTTGTTTGTATGAAATACATGAGGACCGTATTTGTGCACTAATATTCCGTGTTCATCGTATTCGTCATAAGCATTACCGCCTATGTGATTACGTTTGTCAACAATCAAAACTTTTTTGTCAAGCTGCGAAGACAGGCGTTCCGCCATCACAGCACCGGCAAAACCGGCTCCGACAATTAAAAAATCATACTTCATTTAACTTTCTTGAATAAATATCCCACGGATAAATTAATTCCAACCAATCGTACGGGTTATCATTCAGTTGTTCTAACCGGCAAAGATAGCATTTATCTTTACCGTACTTTTCTTTGAAGTATAATAGAGATGTCGGTCTTTTTCTATTGAAAATTAATTTTACTTCCAACGGAATGAAATTATTTGGGAAATCTAAAATAAAATCTACTTCATGCTTTTTGATTGTTCGCCAAAAATTAATGGAATCAGCCGCATACATTTTTCTAAGTTCGCAAAAAACAGCGTTTTCAAAACTTGCGCCTGATATCCCGTTTTCCACATTTTGATTTGATAATAAGTTGGCAATTCCTGTATCTTCAAAATATATTTTAGGCATTTTTGTTAGTTCCGTCCTCAAATTTCTCGTAAACGGACGCACCTGTTTAATAACATAAGTATTTTCAAGAATAAAAAGATAATCTTCAATCGTAACTTTCGCTAATCCCACAGTGTTTGATAGCTCTGTAATATTTATCAGATTTCCAATCTGCGATGCAAGAATCACAAGCAATTTATTAAATTTTGTTATGTTTCTAATATTCCCGAGATCTCTAATATCCGCTTTGATATAAGTCGAAATAATTTGATTCAGTTTTTTCTTTTTTTTATTAATGTCTCTTTCAAGAACTACAGCCGGATAGCCGCCCCAAATAATAAATTCGGAAAAAGATTTTCTCAACTCACTAATTATTAACGGCAATTCAATTCTTTCATCAATTTTCGTTTTTATTTTTTTGAACACTAAATATTCTTTAAATGATAGGGGAAATAATTCAAAATTTACAGTCCTTCCGACTAATGAGTTTCTAAATTTTGATTTAATAGAAAAAGTTGAGGAACCGGAAACAATTAGTTTTACTTTTTCTTTATGATGGTCGTAAAGGAGTTTTAAGAAATTACTCGGATTATCCATATACTGAATTTCATCAACAAAAACGAACAATCGCTTCTTACCAATTAATCCGTTCTTTGTTAAATATTCGAAAAAGTTATCAGCACCCTGATTGCATAATTCAAGATTCTCCGTCACCTCTAAATCAAAAAAAACGTGGTTTTGAGCAATCGCCTTTTCTTCCTGTAAAATATATCTTAATAATGACGTTTTACCTACTTGCCTGGTACCGTGAATAACTATTATTTCATCGTCATAAAGATATTCTTTCAACTCATCATATATCGTTCTTTTCAATAACATATTTTTTAAGGATTATTTTGCAACACTATAAAAATAAGTTTGTCTTTCGGTTGTAAACTTACTAATAATCGGATAATTAAGCAAGTGTACCTTATAAAATATCCGATATTTCTCATACTGTATTATACTTAATATCCGATTTATTAATAATAATATGCTATAAAACATCCAATTATCTTATTGAATTTATTTTTAAAATTATTCAGTGTTTATAGAAGGGGTGATTATTAAACTGCTTATAAAAACAAAGTTCAAAAGCGGCTTCTCTGCGAACTCTGCGTTTAGCTTTTCTTAACCGCAGAGATATACCGTTAATTTTCATCTCTTGCTTATTTCATTTCAGATAAATATTTATCTGAAAAATATTCTTTTTTCTTAAAAACAAATATGTTGCAAGGGTTACAAAAATTTCCGTAACCGTAACTGCCGCTGCTGTACCAATTGCAAAAAACACAGGAACTATAATAAATGAAAGAGTTAAATTAATTATAGCTGCAAACAAAATAATTTTTGCAAATGTTTTTTTAAAACCTAAATTCAACATCAGCTGTATGCCCAAGATGTTACTTAGATAAATTATAAACGGCAGCCAACTAATTATTTGTAAGATCGGTATTGAGTTTGAATATGCTTCGCCCAAAAATATTAAGGATATTTGGGAGGAAAATAAAAACAATAACAATGAAACAGCAAAAGTAATCATACCGCCCAAACGCAGGATTTTTTTTACTTTTCTGATTGCTCCTTCAAAATCTTCATTTATCAATTTGGTCAGATAAGGAAAAATAGTCTTATTGAATGTACCGTAAACCGCCATAAATGCATAACGGATTTTATCCGCGGCAGCCCAATAACCGACAACCGTGTTCGATGCAAATAGTCCTAAAATAAACGTGTTTGTATTTGTATATAAACTGATACCGATATTAGAAATAAAATATTCCCGGCTATATTTCAAATAAAAAATGATTTCATCTTTTTGGGGAAAGACAAATCTTATTTTAAATTTCCATTGAATAAAACCAAGCGAATAAATACCGATTAACAAAGTTGTGGTACCGGTAATGGCTACAAGCAAGAGGTAGTCTTTTGGTGACCGAATAAACAGAAAAATTGAAACAACGGATACTGCTCTGAAAAAGATTGTAATATTAGCAATATAGCTCATCTTTTCTATCCCCTGGAAAAACCAATTGGGGAATATTGACGTTCCTACTATGAACAGAAAAGATAAATAATACAGTTCATAATTTTGATGGAAAAAATCTATAAAAAAAATTATTAGCGACAGAAGTATAAAACTGATTAGAATTAAAATAATTTTTATTGAAATGACTGCAGAGTAATTTTTATCCAGTTTGCTTTTTTCATCTCGATTTAAGGATATAAGCTGTGTGGCTGACCAAGAAAATCCATAATCCGTTAAAAGTCCGAAGTACGCTACAAAAGCAGCGGCAAAATTTATAAGTCCGAATTTTTCAACCCCTATTACTCTAACTACATAAGGAAACGTAATTAAAGAGAAAACATAATTTGCAATATTAAGTATGGTAAGAGACGAGAAGTTTTTGATTTGTGTTTTATATTCTGTAAAAAGTTTTATCATCAACCATTACACATTATCTTTTTGCAAGCCAAACCTCGGGATTTTGATTTTTGCGCGATTTCCAAATTTCAAAATGCAGAACATAACCGTTAATGCTTTCCCCGACTTTTCCGATGCTTGCATTATATTTAAGTTTATCGCCTTCACTTACAAAAATTTCGTCAAGGTGACTGTAAACGGTTCTATAATTTCCTTTATGAGAAACTATCACTACGCTTCCGTATCCCGGTATCCAATCAATCGCAGAAACCACGCCTTCGGCAACGGATTTAACGTACAAATCGGAATAAACTTTTATATCGATTCCATAATTTACCGTAACGGTATTTAATTTTTTATTTCGGTTTTTACCGAATTTTCTTATAATTTTCCCCTTTTTAACAGGCCATTTCATCCTTCCTTTTAAAGAGGAAAAAGATGAAAAACCCGCAGTTGATAAATCAATATCATAATCACCCGGTTCTACGGCCGTGTTTTTATTTTTCTTCTTAAGTCTTGCATATTCTTCGCGCGCTCTTTCTTCCTCAACCAGTTTTGCTATTAAGTTGCTTATTTTCTTTTTAGCTGTCCTTTTGGCAGATATCTCCTTTCTTAATTCCGATTTGTCCTTCCTTATTGCTCTAAGTAAAATTCTGCTTTCGCTAATCTTTTTTGATAACTGATTTTCTTCCTTTTGTTTTTGTTTAACCAATAATTGTTTTTCTCTTTTTTCTTTTTCCAATTTTGTTTTTAAATTAAGCAGCAGAGCCTTGCTTGTCTTTAATTTTTGCAGGTCTTTTTGTCTCCTTTTACTAAATTCCTTTAAATACTTATATCTTAAAAAAAGTCTTTGCAGCGAAGATAAATCAAAAAAGACACTCCACCGGCTCGGCTGACCGTACTTGTATATTGAGACGACATATTTTGAATAATTTTTTCTCAGTGTTTTAATTTCTTTTTCAAGGTCGGATACGGCACGTTTTGTTTTTTTAATCTGTCTTTCTTTTTCGGCTTCCTGTAGTTTTAAATTCTTGATGAGTTTGTTAAGTAGAAAGTTTTGCTTGTTGAAATTTTGGAACGAAGCGTATGATTTTTTTTCCTTTCTGGATTTTTGTCTGTACTGATTTTCGAGAACTCTTATCTCTTTTTTTATTTCGGAAAGTTCTTCTTTCTTTTGTTTAATTTTTTTTTGTTGTGAAAAACCTACAAAACAAATTGAAAGAAGAAAATAAAACAGGAAACTATATTTTATATTTTTTACCATCTGAGGATTTTTGCATCATCAGGTATGTTAAAACTAATGGATATATCTTTTGAATTAGTTTTTACTTTTTTATAATGAATTTTTACCTGCTGATTTTCTCTTCTGTTTTGAACATCTATTTCAAAAGGAACGGCAACATTTTGTATCATTTTAAATTTAGAATATTGACCGGCTAAAATTATATCGCCGTTTTTTTCTATCAATTTATAATCAACTATTCCCAACTTATTCATATCTATTGTATAATTGGTAATTAGATTTTGAGATAGATCGTTATACACAAGATTGTATACATTGCCTGAAACTTTATATGAATTTGGTTCTTTATACAAGTGTTTTGTTAAATTAACCGAACCGATAAACGCATCCATGAGGTCTGAAAAAGGCAGATTTATTCTGAATATATCCTGCAAAACACGTTCGTTTGTTTTGCCTAAAAACAGAGTGTTGTTCAGAACATCGTAAAATTTGAAATCATCTTTTGTTACAAGTGTTTGTGCCAGTTCAATTCCGAAAGGTCCCATAATCAGCAGCGAGATGGAGTCGGGTTTGATTAACGTAACTTTAAATGAAGCGCTTGTATTTAACTGTTTTGAACTAACGATTAAAGTTCCGGTGCCTTCAAAATTTAAAATTTTTCTTCTGTTTGCCTCAAGTTTTTTTATTAATCTTTCGGAGGAAAGGGACGGTTTTTCTCTAACTATTTGTTTAGGTGTGCAGCCCGATACACCTATCAGCGCCGCGGCAGTTATAAAAAATAAAAATGATTTTAGCTTGTTCAAATTTTACCTTCTTCAATTTTCTTTTTAATTTTTTCGTTTTTAGGATCAAGTTTCAGTGCTTTTTTCCACAGCTTCAAAGATTCTTTTTTGTTATTCATAAAATATTCTATGTCCGCTAAATGGTCGAGCATTGTCGCACTTTCTCCTTCTTGTTTTAAAGCTTTTTTAATAAATGCTTTAGCTATTTCATATTTTTTCAATTTAAAATATACCCAGCCTATAGTGTCTAAATATGAGGCATTTAAGGAATCTTTTTGAAGTGCAATTTTCACCATTTTAAGTGCGCGTTCCAATTTAATACCTCTTTCGGAAAGAGAATAGGCATAATTATTATTTACCAAAGCATTTGTCGAATCAATTTTTAGTGCGCTTTCATAAATGCTGTCGCTTAAAAACATTTTATTCGTTTCATTATATATCAATCCTAAAGTACCGAGCAAATTAACATCATCGGGAACTATTAATAACGCTTTTTTTAAGTAGACAATCGCCTTTTCATTTTCTCCAAGCTGTCTAAGGTTAAAGGCATATCCCGACAGAGCATTAATGTTTTGGGGATTAATTTGAACCGCTTTATAAAGAAAAGGCCCGGCTTCTTTGTTTTTATTTGTTTGCGCATAAGAAAGTCCCATAATTAAGTTTATTGCAAAATTATCCGGGAACTGTTTGTGAGCTTGACTCATCAATTTAATTGCTTCTTCGTATTTCCTGTTATCAAAATAAAGTCCGCCCAATCTAATCCATCCGTCAGGGTTCCATTTTGCAAGTTCAATTACTTTTTTAAATTCTTTAGCCGCTAAAGAATCTTTATACATTGATACATAAATAGCTCCTTTATATAATTTCACCTGCCAATCCAGAGTATCTTTATCAATAATTGAAAACAATTTGTAGGCATAAGGCATAAAGGTGCTGTCTTTTAAACCTTTGTTAAAATAAGTGCTTGCGGTGTTAATTTTGCTTTCAAGAGATATTGACGGTTGTTTTAAAATAAATTCAAATTCTTTTGAAGCTTTTTTCCACTTGTTATCTTCAATATAAATCTGTGCTTTCATTTGATGCGCTTCAATATCATCTGGTATAAGCTCTAAAACATTGTTAATGGTTTTAATTGCTTCATCGTATTTTTTTTGTCTAATAAATAACTGAACCAATAATTTTTGTACCTGTGCATTGTTCGGATCAATTTTAAGAAGCTGGTATAGCGTTTTAGCCGCTTCGTCATATTTACCCAATTTCTCGTTTAACTCCGCTACCCTGACAAGTACGTTCCAATCCATACCTATTCTGTCAGTGAGTTTATCGTATATTTTTATTGCTTTTGAGGGCTGTGAATTTTCATACAAACGGGCAAGTTTATAATAATAATTTAATTTCGTTGAATCCATCGCAATCATTTTATTCAGTACGGTAGTTGCAGAATCAAACTGGCTTGCAGATGAATATATGCTGGACAGAAGGTCTAAATATTCTATATTTTTGGGCTCCAACTTAATTGCTTTTTTTAGTGTGTGAATTGCAGGCGGTATTTTATTTAACAAAAAATAATCTTTGGATATAGCATAATATATTCCGGCTTTTTCTTTAGCGACTTGAGCAGCTAAGATGTAATATTGAATAGCTTTCTCATATTCCTTTTTGGCGTCGGCTGTAGCTCCGTCAATAAAATATTCCAACGATTTTCTTTCATCAAACTTTTGATTTTCGGTTGTACTTTCTTTGGATTTATTATCGTTATTTTTAGGCTGCTGCCGTAAAACATTTTGCCCTGAACAATTAAAAAAAATAAAAGCCAGCAGCACTAATAGAGGGTATTTTAACATTTGCATAATTTTTGTTGAAAAATATATTATTTAAGACTTGTAATAACAAGGTTTTTTAAACTTTAATTTACCGTTTATAACGGATTATAGTTTCATAATAAAAAAAATAGTTCCCGATTAAAATGACAATTGAATACATCATATTTATTTCACTTGTAATATTAGTAATTGCATATACTGCATATTATTTCTTTTTCAACATATATGAGATAACAATTAAGGTTACGCCCGTTATTATATCCGATAGAAAACAGAAAATTAAAATAAAAATTAAACCGATAAACTCTCTTGGAAACGCAATCCCTTTGCGCCGGGTATATACCGAATTTAATATAATTGAAGGTACAAATTTAATATATACCAATCATAAAAATAAGAAAAAAGGGTTATTGGAATTAAGAGCAAAAGATGCACCCGGAAAAGTTAAAATTGAAATAAAATCCAAGTATTCTTTATTTCCTAATATAGTTGAATTTAATATTGTATAAATTGATTGAATTTATAAAAGCGACTTCTTAAAAAATATTTTTACAAGTTGTTTTAATTTGTTTATTTTTAATAACCGTCATTTTAATCTTTACAATGCTAAAGGATAAGATCATCATGAAAAAATACCAGATCATAATAATTATTTCTTTATTATTTACAACAATAAATTATTCTCAGGGTTCAGCCGGTGTAGACGCAAAATTCGAATATCGTTCACTGATTGATATGCCAACGGCAGGAATATTGGAAAAAGGATTTGTGGGCGTAACAACCGATATTATGCCTAACGGTGTAATGATTGAGAAACTTGAAGTGGGCGTTTTCGATAATATCAGCTTCGGGATTTCATACGGAGGTTCGAATATAATCGGAAGTCACAAAATAAATTGGTACAACTATCCGGGAATAAACTTCAGAGCAAGGATAGTAAATGAATCGAATACATTTCCGGCAATTTCCGTGGGGTTCGATTCGCAGGGGAAAGGTATTTATTCCGATTTAAATAGCCGCTACGAAATTAAGTCACCGGGGTTTTACGCAGCCGTAAGTAAGAATTTTTCTTTCATAGGATATTTAAGCTTGCACGGTACCGTTAATTATTCCTTGGAAACAAAAGACGGAGATAATTTTACAAATATTTCGGTAGGATTTGAAAAAACCATCGGCGCGAAACTTTCTTTAATCGGCGAATATAATTTTGCTTTAAATGATAATTCAATCACTTCGTCATTCGGAAACGGCAACGGGTATTTAAATATGGGACTTAAATTTGTAATTGGTGATGGACTTACTTTTGAATTTGATTTAAGAGACTTATTGAACAATAAAAAAGTAAATCCAAGCACTGCAGACAGAGCGATTAAAATAGAATATATTAAAAGTATATTTTAATTAAGTAAAATTACACATATATTTTCCTTCAATAGATGCTTCATTGTAGATAAATAGCTACTAATTGTACATTAAATTGTACACATTTATTTTAATAACTGCCAATTTTAAGCTTTTTCCAATAATATTTTAGGCAAGATTATTGTTTATAAGTTATTGAGTTAAAGGAGATGCAATTATGAAAACACTAAAAAAATTCACCCCGGTTTTAATTTTAATATTAACTTTTTTAATTTCAGGGTGTTATACACAGTTGGCGGTCAGAGATAATACACCTGATAATAATGAGGTGGTAACAAACGACGAACCCGGATACGATGACCAATATTATGATAATGTTGACGACTCCGTAAATACCGATAATGATTATTACTATGATAATAACAACGATTTGGGCGTTAACCTCAGTTTAAGTTTCGGATATAACAATCCTTGGTATAGCAGTTTTTATTATGGTGCTTCTCCTTACTTTTTATCCAGAGCTTATTTCGGGTATTATAATCCTTTTTATTATTCATGGAATTCGTACTGGGATTTCTACTATCCTTATTATTACTTCTACCCTGGTTTTTATTATGGTTATTACTCGCCCTATAATTACGGATATTACGGGTACAGCAACTACGGATATTACAACGGATTTTATAGCTACCGTAATAGAACAAATACTGGTTACAGACTAAGAAACAATTCGGGTTTACGCGGAAGAACCAACGTAGAAAGAACAAGAACACGCACAAGAATTTCATCTACAAATACAGGGAAATTTCGCAATCGAACACGTATAAAATCTACCGGCAAGAGATTTATCAATAGAACCGGAACTATTAGAAGAAATACAGGAAGAACCACCGGTAGAAGCAATGTCAGAAGATCTCGAACAAGGAACAAAAGCAGAATCGGTATCATTAAAAACCCCAGAATCAGACGTAACGATTTAAGGGGAAATAACAAGTCTTTTAGAACGCCAAATAGTAGAAATCCCAGGAAAAGGTACACTACTCCTTCAAAAAGGATAAAAAGAAATTACACGAGACAACCACGTTCTAATACTAACAGAAGTACGATACGATCAAAGAAACCGTCAAGGAAAACTTATTATAAAGCTCCGTCTCGCAAAACAAACAGAACGTATACAAGAAGTCAGCCTTCGAGGAGGACCTACAGATCGTATTCACCTGCTCCGAGCAGAACAAGCACGAGACGAAGTTCTTCAAGAACCGGCAGAACTACAAGAAGCAGAGGAAGATAAGTTTTGATTAAATATTCAAAAATATTGTTGTCGCTTGTTTTTTCATTTGCTTTTTTCGGGTGTTACACCGTTGCCTGGCAGCCGGGTGAAGATTTGCCCGCAAATGAGAACTTGAAACAAAATCAATCAAACTATTACAACGTAGAGGATTTTGGAGTTTTTAGTTACTATTATAATTCCGCTTGGTGGTTGAATCCCGATTACGATTTTCTAAAAAATATAGCGGGTATTAATAATTCAGACGGCAACAATGATTCGGGCGGAATTTTAGACATAGGTACGATAATAATTGCTCCGTTACCTGCACCTATAGCACCGCCAGCCATTGTATTGCCGAGTCCTATTAAAATTAAAAACAACTCCTCCGTAGAAAACAGTAAACCTACAAAGAAAATTAGATCTAACAGAAATAAAATTAGAAACAATAACGGCGGAAGAAAAAACAGAAAAGGAAGAAATAGATGAAATTCAGAACAGTAAAAATATTTTTATTTTTTTTAGTTATGGCATTTAGTTTATCAAGCAATGTTTTCGGCCAGGGCATACCGGATGTTCTGAGATTAGGAGAACCCGGATTGGGTTTGGGAGCCAGGGCATTGGGAATGGGTAACAGTTACATAGCTTTGAGCGACGACGCTTCGGCAATGTTCTTTAATCCTGCAGGCTTGGGTTTGATAAACCGGATTGAAGTTTCCGGCGGTTTGAATTATGATAAGGTAGAAAATAACACAACATTTTTTAACTCTTTAAGCAATGAGAAAGATAATTCCACAAAATTTAATAGATTCAGTGTCGTTTTGCCTTATCCCACATACAAAGGCAGCTTGGTATTTGGCGCATCATTTAATTCCGTAAAAAACTTTAACACATCTCTAAGTTTCAGCGGATTCAACAACGGTTCCACTTCAATGATTCAGAATTTACTGGACACGGATATCCCCTTCGATTTATTTTTAACCGATACTTCAAACAATACTCCCATAAACGGAAAATTGAATCAAAGCGGAAATATTTTATCAAAAGGTTCGATAAATAATTGGGCTTTTTCAGGCGCCGTGGAAATTTCTAAAAATTTATTCGTCGGTGTGACTATTAATGGAATAAGCGGCAAGTTCAATTCCAATAACGACTATTTTGAAGACGATACAAAAAATTTATATCAAGGTGAAACTGCTGCAGGCGAGCCTTTCACTACAGACTTTAAAACATTGCATTTAAATAGAATATTGGATTGGGACATAAAAGGCTGGTTTGCTAAGGTCGGCTTGCTCTATCAGTTAAACAACAACGCAAGATTTGGAACCACGATTCAATTTCCGAAATATTTCACAATTCGGGAACAATTTTTGGTCTCGGGTTACAGCGAGTTTGGTACCGGTCAGTTTGTAGACTTGGACCCCGATAAATACAGTGACAACGTGAAATATGATGTTGTAACTCCATTTGTTTTTTCTGCCGGATTTTCTTTTAACGTCAGCGGTTTAATCTTAAATGCCGAAGGTACATTTACTGATTTTTCACAGTTAAGTATTGAGAACCCGGAAGGATTAAGCAGTCAATACGTTGGAAACGTAAACAAAGATATAATTACAACTCTCGATCAAGTTTTTTCTTATAATTTGGGAGCGGAATATACAATACCGGCAGCCGGATTAAGAATTAGAGGTGGATATTTTATTCGACCTTCGGCTTACAAAAACGACCCTTCACAGTACGATAAAAAATATGTTACAGCCGGTTTAGGCTTTTTGCTTTCTCAAAATTTAGGCGTAGACATAGGATATGTTCACGGCTGGTGGGAAAATATCGGAGATAATTACGGCGTAAATGTATCCCGCACATTTCAAGATATTAAATACGACAGAATATTGGTGGATCTGACATACCGCTTGTAAAAACATTTTGAAAATCTTAAAAAAAATTTAACCCGATTTCTTACTCCGATCCCCGGGAAAAGGAACCGGGTTTATCATTTAGTCCCGCTTTTCTTAAAATTGAAATCTTAGATACTAAAAGTTATATTTGTTGTTTACAACA
>CAZAOG010000044.1:0-20046 GCA_964486645.1 uncultured Ignavibacteriaceae bacterium
CGGTTAAACTTCCGTTAAATCGTATCGTTTTTAAGAATGAATAACTACAAACAGAAATTACGGATTCATATAAGTATCCTTCTTCTTCGGAATTATTCATTTTTTTTATGAACCGTATTACTTAAAATTCTTCTCCAATCTTTTTATTTGTTCTCTTGGCTGTTTTAACTTAAATTTGTTTTATAAATTTCAATCATCCGTTAGCTGACAGATATTCTTATTTAACCCAAAATATTTAGTGAACTTAATCAAAGATATAGAGCATTACGATTTTTTAAACACGGCTTCCGAAATTGCCGGCGAAGTCGGCGTAGAGTTGTATATTGTCGGTGGATTTGTAAGAGATATTTTTCTTAAAAGACAAAAAAATGAAATTGATTTTTTGATTACAGGAAAGGAAAATGATTTTGTAGAAAGGTTTGCCGGAAAATTAAATGTAAAAAATATAAATATTTATAAAAATTTCGGTACCGCTCAATTTACGTTTAACGATTTAAAACTTGAATTTGTAAACTCAAGAAAAGAATCTTATATCAAAGACAGCAGAAATCCCAAAGTAATAAACGGTACATTTGAAGATGACATTGCAAGAAGGGACTTCACAATAAATACACTTGCCGTTTCACTCAACCGAAATAATTTCGGCGAGTTGATTGACACATATAACGGTTTGCAGGACATAGAAAACAAGATAATAAAAACACCCCTTAACCCGAATAAAACGTTTGATGATGATCCTTTGAGAATAATGAGAGCCTTCAGATTTGCCTCTACACTTGGGTTTGAAGTTGACGGGAAAATCTTGGAAGCTGCAAGGCTGAATAAAGAAAGATTAAAAATTGTTTCCCGGGAAAGAATTACTGATGAATTGTTAAAAATTTTATCCTCGCCCAAACCTTCAATCGGTCTTAAGTTACTTCAAAAATCCGAGGTGATGTCCGTTATTTTTCCGCAAATATCAAAATTGGAAGGTGTGGATCAGATAAAAGATTTTCATCACAAAGAAGTATTTTTACATACCTGCACCGTAGTAGATAATATTTCCGAAAATACCGATGATGTTTGGCTGAGATTCGCGGCTTTGGTTCATGATATTGCAAAACCGCAGACTAAAAAATTTGTTGAAGGAACCGGCTGGACTTTCCACGGACACGAAGAGATTGGCGCAAGGATGATGAATAAAATTTTCAAAGATCTAAAACTTCCTTTGTCAAAATTAAATTATGTGAAAAAGTTAGTGCGTCTTCATCTAAGACCGATCGTTTTGGCAAAAGACGAAGTTACCGATTCGGCAATAAGAAGATTTATTGTTGAAGCGGACGAAGACCTTAACGATTTGATAACCCTCTGCCGCGCGGATATCACCAGTAAAAATCCACAAAAGGTTTCAAAATATCTTGCCAATTACGAACGTGTAATGAAGAAAGTTCTTGAAGTACAGGAGAAAGATAAACTGCGTGCTTTCCAGTCCCCGGTAAGAGGAGAAGAAATTATGGAAGTATGTAATCTTAAACCGTCAAGAAAAGTAGGCGAAATTAAAAAAGCAATTGAAGAGGCTATTTTGGACGGTATAATTGCAAACGATTATGATGAAGCTTATGATTACCTTCTTAAAATAAAGGATAAATATTTAGATAATACTTAGTCTTTATTTCTTTTCTAATATTTTAACAATCGGTAAAATTATTCCCAGAATTATAGCTATCCTGAATGAAACGGCCCAATCAATTATACCGTCTCCGTGTACGATTAAACTGTATAAATACGTAACAACAACCGTTACTGCAAAAGTAAGAGAAAATATCAGAGCAAAATATTTGATAAAATTTACAATTTTCATCTCAGATATCCTTAATACTTAAAAAATATATTTTACTTCTTAAAAATCAGCAAGTAAAGAACCCGGGACAAAGAGCAATTAAAAAAAATGTTCGGAAGTTTCTATAAATTATTCCGCAGCAATATTAGAACCTCTTACTTTACTCCTCTCAATAGATTGAAGCGCTAAGTAACGGTCTCCGAATTTTTTAAGGTTTTCAAGTTCCGTATCGAATTGCTGGAAATGATTTTCTTCATCAACAACAAGACTCTCGAATAATTGCTTAGAAACGGAATCTGCATTTGCAGAACATTCATTTGCCCACAAATTATAATCACGTGCACTTTCATTTTCCATGTTGGCAGCTTGTTCTAACATTCCGTCCACGTTATTAATTTTTTTAACTTCTTCGGCAGCCTTTAGATCAATTTCTCCTTTTAGGAACAAAATTCTGTCAGAAAGTTTTTCGATATGAATCATTTCATCTATGGCGGTTTTTTTGAACAAACCTGCAAGCAGATCGTAACCTTGGTCATCGCAAAGAAAATGGAAATACATATATTGATGGACTGCATACAGTTCATCCGCAACGGCTTTATTTAATAGTTCTATACTTTTTTCTTTCATTGTATATCTCCTTAAAAATCAGATTTTATTATTAACAAAATTAGTTAAAATATTTTTAAAAATACCGAAGAACCTTATCTTTCAAGAAATAATTCACATATAGCAATTTTCTAAACGATTATTCACCGCACAAATAAGAATTAAACCGTTTGTAATTTAAATATGTCTTAGTTGGTTAAATGTAATAAATTTGTTTCGGTTAAATAAAACTTATAGCATAAGTCACATTAATTTGTGGTTTGTAACAATTTTGAATAATACCACGTCTAATGTGTAATCTAAATAAGAGATTTTTTAAAACCAAATTTTGGAGAAAATGATGAGAACTATTCTCACAATACTTTTTGCAGCAATTTTTATGTCTGCAAGTTTTGCTCAAAAATCTTTAACGTTAGACAAAGCAATAACAATTGCTTTACACAAAAATACTATTCTGCAGAAGTCGAAAAATAATTTAGAAGTTACCAAATCCGGTGTCAGGGCTGCGGTCGGTAATTTTTTACCTATGGTATCAGCCGGTGCTAATATGAACTGGAACAGATCGGAAGACGCAGGCGGTTCTATAAGCATAGGAGGTACGGTTTTGCCTGTACCGCCTTCGACCAGGGAATCACGGAACTATTCCGGAAATGTTTCCGCAAGACTTACCCTGTTCGACGGGCTTTCCAATTTTGCAACGTATGCAAAAAGCAAAAAAGATTTGGATGCGGCAAGATTGGATCTGCAAAGACTAAAGCAGGATATTGTGTTCCAAACCATCACGCTTTACTACAACGTAATAATTGCAAAACAGCTGCTTCAGGTTAGGGAAGACGACTTAAAATGGAATAAAAGAAATTTAGAAACCATAACCGAGAAAAATAAACTGGGTGCCGTTACGCTTGCGGATGTTTATTCTCAGCAGGTTAAAACCGGAAATTCCGAGTTGGCACTAATTAAAGCAAAAAATAATTATGAAACAGCCAAGAGTAACCTGTTAAATTACTTGGCTCTGGATGTGTTGGAAAATTATCGATTTTCAGACAAACTTTCTCCCGAAGAAAAAAACATACTTAATTCAAGAGAAGATTTAAATAATAAGAATATATCGCAGCTTGTTTCCGAAGCTTTAAATATAAGATCGGATTTTCAAAGCGCACAATTAAAATTGGAAAGTGCAAATAAAGGAATTACCATTGCAAAAGCAGGACATCTTCCTACATTAAGCAACACCTTTTCTTATAATTTAAGAGCAAACAGACCCGATGAATTTTTTAATTCAAGAACTTACTTTGTCGGTTTATCGCTTAATATTCCTATCTTCTCAGGTTTCAGAGTTTCAAATAACGTACAGTTTGCGGAAATAACGGCAAAAAATAAAGAAATTGATTTAAGCGATTTGGAAAGAGGAATAAAATTAAATATTCAGAAAACTTACCTGGATCTGCTGGCTGCCGATAAAAGTCTGCAGGTAAATAAAAGGAATGTAAAATCCGCGGAAGAAACAAGAAAAATGGAGGAAGAAAGATATTCGCTCGGTTCAGGTACTTTGCTGAATGTTCTTGTCGCTAATTCCGATTACACCACCGCAAGAACAAATTACATTACGGCACAGTTTGAATATATCAGACTAAGCAAGCAGTTAAAATATTACTTAGGCGTTTTAAAATATAAAAAATTTGAAAAAGATTAATTGAGGAGAACAACCCTATGGCTAACGGGAAACAAAAAAAATCAAAGAAAAAATTATTTATTTTCGGCGGACTGGGCTTATTAGTAGTAGCATTAATACTAATAGCTTTACTGGGTGGAAGTAAAGAAAATATAATCGCGGTTCAAACCGAAAAAGTTGTCAGACGAGACATAACCCAAACCGTAACGGCAACGGGAACTATTAATCCCGAATTTAAAGTTGTAATTACCCCCGAAGTTACCGGAGAAATAGTGAAACTTCCGGTAGAAGAGGGAGATAAGGTGAAAAAGGGGGATTTGCTGATTCAAATTCGTGATAAAACATACAGGGCTCAAAAAGAAAGAGCCGATGCCGTTTTAATGTCATCAAAAGCTACTTTAGCCATGCGCAAAGCGGAGCTTGATAAAGTTAAATCCGATTATAACAGAATAAAAGAATTGTATTCCAAAGGTTTGGCAAGTAAATCAGAATTAGAAGCCTCAAAAAGTATTTTTCTCTCCACAAAAGCAAGATACGAAGCTCAGCAGTCTTCCGTTTTGCAGAGTGAAGCATCCGTAAGAGAGGCTGCCGACAAACTTTCCAAAACGTCTATCTATTCTCCGATGAATGGTACTATAAGCCAACTTAATGTTGAGTTAGGCGAAAGAGTACTCGGCAGCGGATTCAGTCAAGGTACAAATATTATGACGGTTTCCGACCTTAACAATATGGAAGCCACCGTTGAAGTGGACGAAAACGACGTTGTTCTAATATCCGTCGGCGACACAGCCAGAATTGAAATTGATGCTTTCGGAGATAAGTCTTTCAGAGGCGTTGTTACCAAAATAGGCAATACCGCCAAAACCGCGGGATTAGGCACACAGGATCAGGTAGTTAATTTTGAAGTAAGAATTAAATTGATTGACTTAGATAAAAATCTTCGTCCCGGAATGTCAGCCACTGCAAAAATTGAAACCGAAACAATTAAAAATGTTTTAAGTGTTCCGCTTCAAAGCGTGACGGCAAGAAATGAATCGGAATTGATGAACGGCAAGAAAAGTAAAATGAAAAAGAAGAACATGCCGCTCAATGTTAAAAAAGAAACTAAATCAAAACCGAAACTTCAGGAAATAGTTTTTGTAGTTAAAGACGGGAAAGCCGATATAGCCAAGGTTAAAACAGGCATAAGCGATGACAATTACATCCAAATAAAATCCGGATTAAAGGAAGGGCAGGAAGTGGTAACCGGTAGTTATCGTGCAATTTCTCGTGAACTGAAAAAAGGTTCAACCGTAAGAATTGAAAAGAAAAGAAGAAAAGGTAAAAGATAGAATAAAAATAACGGAATAGAATATGAACATCATAAATATTGAACATATAGCAAAAATATATCACTTAGGCTCTGAAGAAGTGCACGCATTGGCGGATGTATCGTTAAGAATTGACAAGAATGAATATGTTGCCATTATGGGTCCATCGGGCTCCGGCAAATCAACATTGATGAATATGCTCGGCTGCCTTGATACTCCTACATCCGGCATTTATCAATTCAGCGGAAAAAATGTTAGCGAGATGACCGACAATGAACTTGCAAAAATCAGAAATCAGGAGATAGGTTTTGTATTTCAAACATTTAATCTTCTTGCACGTTCGGACGCACTCCACAACGTGGAATTACCGCTTATATATTCGGGAGTTCCGTCGCAGGAAAGAAAAGAAAGAGCCGAAAAAGCATTGGTTGATGTTGGGCTGGCTGACAGAATACACCACAAACCCAATGAACTTTCCGGCGGGCAAAGGCAAAGGGTTGCGGTTGCAAGAGCACTGGTTACAAATCCTTCAATTATTTTGGCAGATGAACCGACCGGTAATTTAGATTCAAAAACCGGAGAAGAAATAATGACTTTATTTAATGAACTGCACGATAGGGGCAACACAATTATTTTGGTTACTCACGAAGAATACATTGCCGAGCACGCTGTAAGAATTATTAGGTTACGCGACGGTTTGATTGAATCTGACGAAATTGTAGAAAGAAGATATATTCCTAAAAATAAAATTATTGGAAGTTAAAAATTATATTATGTTGAATTATCAATATGAAGGTAAGCGGTTATGAACTTTTGGTTTGAAATAAAAGAGGGGTTATTCATTGCTTTTAGAGCTCTTAGGTCCAACAAAATACGTGCTACACTTACAATGCTCGGCATCGTAATTGGAATAACTTCCGTTGTACTAATGACAACCGCAATAAAAGGTATTGACGGAGCTTTTCAAAAAGGCATTAGTGCTTTAGGCTCCGATGTACTTTATATAGATAAATTTGCTTGGTTCGGCAATAGAGACTTTTGGAAGATGCGTAATAGAAGGAACCTTGTTATGGACGATTACGCAAGATTTAAAGATCTGGCAAAATTACCGAAAGCTTCAGCGCCTGTTCTTAGAGCAAGGAAGACATTGAAATATGGTGATAATAATATTGAAGGCGCAATACTCGTTGGTTCAACCGCAGATTATGTAGCTACTACTAATTTCACTTTTGAATTAGGCAGATTCTTCTCTCAAACAGAAGGTAAAGCTGCCAGAGATGTTGTTGTATTGGGCAGTGAAGTTGCAAAGAATTTATTCCCGCGCGGTAACGCTCTGGATAAAACCATAAAAATCGGTAATCATAACTTTAAAGTAATCGGAGTATTGGACGAACAGGGAAGTTTTATATTGGGAAGTTTTAATCCCGACAACCAAGTGTTTTTACCCATCGGCTCTATATTTAAGTATTTTATGAATAGATCCAGAGGTTCGATAACAATAAATGTTAGAGCACAGAGTCCTGCATTGGTTGCCGATACAAAAGAAGAAGCTATTGGTGTTATGAGAAAAATAAGGGGATTAAAATATGACGAAGAAGATGATTTTGCCGTTAACCAGCAGGAAGGCTTGATGAATAATTATAACAGCGTTGTCGGCGTAATTCAGATTGCGGGATTATTTATAACAGGTTTAGCTTTATTTGTAGGGGCAATCGGAATTATGAATATAATGTTTGTTTCCGTTAAAGAAAGAACAAAAGAAATCGGCTTAAGAAAAGCTATCGGAGCTAAGAAGAGGACAATCTTATGGCAGTTTATTTTGGAATCTTCTACCATTTGTCTGTTCGGAGGTATAATAGGTTTGTTATTGGCGGTCATGCTCAGTATGGTGATTGATCAATTTTTACCGACTTCCGTTCAATACAGCGCCGTTGTAATTGCTATTTTAATTTCATTAATAACCGGAATTGTTGCAGGGTTTGCTCCGGCATATACTGCTGCAAAAATGGATCCGGTTACAGCTTTAAGGTACGAATGAAAAATTTATCACAAATATTTTCAGTTTCGTTAGATTCTCTTAAGAGTAACAAATTAAGAGCAAGTTTAACAGTTTTGGGTGTTGTCGTCGGAATATTTTCGATTATAGTGATAATGACTATTATTACTATGCTGCAAAACAGCATTGAAAACGGCGTGTCTCAGTTAAGTAAAAATACTTTTCAAATACAAAAATTTCCCATTACAATGGGCGGCGGGCATCGCGCACGGATGAAATTCAGAAATAGAAAAGATATTACTATTACCGACTATTATAGGTTGGAAGGTTTGTTAAAAGGTGTAAAATATATGGGCGCCGAACAGTGGCAGTTCGGCAAGGTTATTAAATATAAAAATTTAGAAACTAACCCTAATATTTCAGTTGCGGGAGAAACAACGGGCGGCGTTAAAACAAATGATTGGCAGGTAGAATACGGCAGAACCATAAACGAACAGGATGTACGGTATTCTAAAAATGTTGCTCTTATAGGTAGTGACGTTGTTGACAAATTATTTCCGAACATGAATCCGATTGGACAGATAATTAAAGTAGATAATTATCCGCTGCAAGTTATCGGACTGTTAGAGAAGGAGTCGCAAATGTTCGGCGGAAGCAGAGACAGCAAAATAGTAATGCCGATAACTACTTTCCAAAGTATTTACGGAAGACGCAGCAGAAGTGTCAACATAATGATTATGTCGGAAAGTAAAGAGAACTATGAAGAAGTAATTCAGGCAGCAATCGGTTATATGCGTACCATACGTAAAGTGAAACCCGGTGAAGATAATGATTTTGATATTTTCAGCAATGAGTCATTGATAACACAAGTAAATGTAATGACAAGCGGAATAAAAATCGGTGCTTTGGTGGTTTCAATTATAGCCTTGCTTGCCGCCGGCGTTGGAATTATGAATATAATGCTCGTTTCAGTTACCGAAAGGACAAAAGAAATAGGTATTAGAAAAGCAGTAGGCGCAAAAAAATCGAATATACTTACTCAGTTTTTAATTGAAGCGATTGTGTTGAGTTTGCTGGGCGGGGTTATAGGCATTTTTCTTGGAATCGGTGTAGGTAATCTTGTCGGAGGTTTCCTTAACGCACAAACCGCTATTCCGTATGATTGGGTTGCAATAGGAATATCTCTTTGCGTTTTAATCGGAGTTATTTTCGGAACTTACCCTGCTTATAAAGCTTCTAATTTAGACCCGATAGAAGCATTACGTTACGAATAAGTTAATCTATTATACAAGATATTTTAAAAATATTTTCTTTATATTATTTTTTTTAGTTCAATAATATTTCATTAGTATAATTATCAGGGAATAACTTTGTTAGTTACAGAATCCCTATCGGTTTCGCTGCATTCAATAAAGAGCAATAAATTAAGAGCCGGTCTTACTATCTTCGGTATAGCGGTCGGTGTTTTTTCAATCATTGTTATTATGACAATTATAACCATGATGCAAAGCACTATTCAAAGCGGGGTTTCGTTTCTCAATAAAAATACTTTCCAAATTCAAAAATACCCGGCAATACAAACCGGCGGACATCAAGCCAGAAGGAAATTCAGAAACAGAAAAAATATCACTCTTGATGATTTCTACAGACTTCAAAGTATGCTTAAAACAGCTGAATACATGGGAGCTCAAAAATACAGAGGCGGCAGGGTAATTCAATTCAGAAATAAAAAAACCAATCCCAATATGTATATAGTAGGTATAACGGAAGGGGTAATGAAAACATCGAATATAATAGTTGAAACAGGCAGACCGATAAATAAGAATGATATTAAATATTCCAAAAATGTTTGCCTTATAGGACAGGATGTTAAAGATAAATTGTTTACGAGTATAAATCCCGTCGGGCAAACTATAAAAGTTGATAATCATAATCTTCAAGTTGTCGGGGTAATTGAAAAACAGCCCGAATTCTTCGGACAAAGTATGGATAACTATATTGTTATTCCCATTACTTCTTACGAATCTTTTTACGGAAGGAAAAGAGGGAGTGTTGAAATAACAATTATGGCAAACAGTAAAGAAGAATACGATGCCACCATTCAGGCTGCAATCGGTCATTTGAGAACGATACGAAAAGTTCCGCCCGGAAAAGAAAACGATTTTGACGTCTTCAGCAACGAATCATTGATCGGACAAATAAACGATATTACAAGCGGAGTAAGAATCGGAGCAATGGCTATTTCGCTTATAGCCCTGCTTGCTGCCGGTGTGGGAATTATGAATATTATGCTTGTATCGGTAACGGAAAGAACTAAAGAAATTGGAATAAGAAAAGCAGTTGGTGCAAGTAAGTCAAATATCCTTATCCAATTTTTAATTGAAGCAATAATTTTGAGTCTGATAGGAGGCTTCATCGGAATATTCTTCGGTGTTTTACTCGGAAATTTTGTCGGCGGATTTCTTAACGCCCAAACCGCAATACCTTACGATTGGGTAGCAATAGGTTTATCTTTGTGTGTTTTGGTCGGTGTTATTTTCGGTACATACCCGGCTTACAAAGCTTCAAATCTTGATCCTATCGAAGCACTTCGTTATGAATAATTGTTTTGTAAAACGATTCGCTTGCCTCTGCAGGCAAGTTGAACCACTTAACTTATTAAATGATTAGTTAGTTTTTTTTAAAAACAAAATATTTAAAAAAGCTTTACTTATTAGTAACAATTATATATATTGTCACACTCATCCAAATTTTGATGAAGGTAATAATGAGGGAGTGAGTACTATATAGTTGTATTAGCTTACCTTACTATTAAAATATTAAACCTGAGGAATCTGCTTATGACTAAAGTAATTTCTGTAGCTGTTCCAAAGGGGGGTGTAGGTAAATCAACAACAGCAGTTAACCTGGCTGCCAGTTTCTCTTTAGCAGAGAAGAAAACATTATTAATAGACTTTGATGCAACCGGATCAAGCACAATTTGTTTCGGTTTTGACGATAAAAACATCGTCGGAAATATTTTTGATGTTTTGAGTTTTAAAAGAGCAATCAGCGAAGTAATTTATAATACCGAGTTGCCCAATTTGGATTTGATCCCGTCAAAAATTCTTCCCATCGATGAAGAAAGACTTCACAAAATCACAAATAACTTTCACTTATTTAGTCACATACTGCATCAAGAACAATTTAATGTATATGATTATATAATCATTGATTGTCCGCCATATTTACAAGGACTTACAACAATTTCTTTAATTACATCGGATTCGGTTATTTTGCCAATAAAGGCCGGAAAGTTTTCTATAACTTCAATAAGTAAGATGCTTGAATATGTCGATTGGATTAAATCGAGATATAACAGCCGCTTAGCCTTGGAAGGCATTGTGTTGACTATGTATGAACCAAACACGGTTGCTTGGAAGATAACTTCCGAAGAAATAAATTTACAATTCGGTGATTTTATTTTTGATACGGTTATTCCCCGCAATACAACTCTTTGCGAAAGTGAATTTTTAGGTAAACCCGGAGTATTGATAAATGCAAATTCATCGGGAGCAAAAGCATACATTAAATTAGCCAGGGAGATTATGGACAGGATCCCTGCTGATAAATCCGAATCTAAAAATTTGAGTGTTAACCGGATTTACGGAGCAGTGTAGTAATCGTAATTGTTTGCAGAGACTTCTCGGAAAATTTATTTTATTTTTAATTTTTCTATTCTTTCGTCTAATTCTTTTATCGTATTAAAAATTTTTTCCATTTCTTCTTCTTCAATATATGTCTCCTTACATTCCAAGCAGACATAACCCGGTATTTTTTTTAATTCTAAATTGTAATCCTCACGATGAACATTAAAGACAACATAATCAATAAACATATCGTTATAACATTTCAAACATTCCATAAATCTTCTCTTTGATTAAAGTCGTTATCCCATTTTTTTTCTTCGGGAATATAAGTTGTGATAATTTGAAGAAATTTATCTGTGGGATAACAAACTATGTGAATCGTCCTCTCGTTTTCTCCATTTCCGCCTATTAAACAAGTGTGCCCGCGATAGTCGTACGGATAATCTTCAATAATTTTAAAATTATCCAATACCTTCCTAATTTCTTTGGGTGATATCATTCTGTTTTTGTTTATGCATTGCTGAGCGGAATGCAGCGTAAAAAAAATATCTTTTTCAGCCGCACGTTTTATTTTTAATGTAAACTCATTCATATTTTTGTGTTTAAAAGTTAAGTGAACAAATATAATTATTAGAACAAATAAATTAAATTATAAATTGAGTTTTATATTTGCTTAAATTTATCCTTGTAAGTATAAAACTCTGAAATTAGATTAGAATTAAATTTTAAATTATTCTGCTTTTGAAATTCTTAAAACACTTAAAGATAATATGTGTATTTATTCTTCTGTTTCAGTTGAATAATTTTGCACAAAACAATTTCAAATATATAACCGTTACCGATACATTGCTGATCAATTATGAAAACTCGTATAAAGTATCCGGTTTAACGGTAATACCTTCAACCGAAACTATCTTGCTGAAAAATAGAATCCTTGATAAAAACGAATATGCCTTCTCTTATTCCAAAGGCATCTTCAGCCTTTCGCCTTCTTTAAATTACTCAATTTTCGATACACTTATCGTTAGTTATAAATCTTTCAGGCTGGCTTTACACAAAGAATATAAAAACAGGTCTCTTATTAAAAAAACGGAGTTAAATAAAAGTGACAGTGTCAGCTATGTTGTTTTCGAATCTTCGCCTCTTACGGAAGAATCTATTTTCGGTAGAAATATTCAAAGAAGCGGAACGATAGTAAGAGGTTTTACGGTCGGTACGACTAAAGATTTCTCGTTGAACAGCGGGTTACGTTTGCAGCTTTCCGGCAGGCTCTCTGACGATATAGAAGTGGTTGCCGCATTAACTGACGAAAACACACCCATCCAGCCGGAAGGGAACACCGAAAGACTGGATGAACTGGATAAAGTTTTTATTCAAATAAGACATCCCAATGCTCAGGGTACTTTCGGTGACTATTTCGTTAAAAGAAAAACCGGTGAATTCGGCGTGATTAACAGAAAGTTACAAGGGCTGAAAGGAGAGTTCAATTATAAATCCTCCGCAGGCTTTTTATCCTTTGCAAGTTCGAGAGGAAAATTCAATACTAATACATTTAACGGTCAGGACGGAGTGCAGGGTCCTTACAGATTAAAGGGTGTCAATAACGAACCCGATATTATAGTTATTGCAGGAACGGAAAAAGTTTATATCGACGGTATCCTTCAAAAGAGAGGCGAACGCAACGATTACGTGATTGAGTACGGCAATGCACAAATAACCTTTACACCCAACAAACTAATTACCGTTAACAGCAGAATAAACGTGGACTTTGAATATACGGACAGAAGATATTCGAGAAATTTTTTCGGAGCCGGAGGAACCACTAAATTATTCAACGATAAATTAGAAATTAATATTCAATACATAAGAGAGGGAGATAACCAAAATGCGCCGATTGATATTCTTTTAAGCGACACGGATAAAGAGATTCTTAGAAACGCAGGCGATGATATTTTTAAGACAAAAAAGAACGGCGTTTCTTTGGCTCCGGCGGATTCAAACGGAATTAGAAAAGGCAGATATGAGAAAGTTGATACTTTGATAAACAACAGTCCGTTTACGTTTTACAGATACAATCCCGGAGGCGCTAATTCTATTTACAATGCTGCCTTTAGTTTTATCGGACAGGGTAAGGGAGACTACTTACGCGAAAGTTTAGGCGTATTTAAGTTTGTAGGAATCGGAAAGGGAACATACTTACCGGTAATATTTCTCCCCATGCCTCAACTAAATCAATTGGGTAATTTTCAAGTAAAATACAAACCTGCAAAAGGGATTGATCTCAGTTTCGAATATTCGGGGAGTATTTTTGACAGGAACAGATTTTCTTCAATAGACGATAACAATAATTTCGGTTCCGCCAGAAACTTGCTTATAAATATTACTCCCAGAAAAATATCACTCGGTAATTTTGAACTCGGTGAAATCGGTCTGACTTTTAAAGACAGGTTTATCGGCAGAAAATACAATCCCGTAAACAGAATAAATACTATTGAATTTAACAGAGATTATAACCTGAATACTTCTCTTTCAAACTTGGATCAAAATTTAAGAGAGATAAACCTTTCTTTTCTGCCTTCAAAAAAAATGTCTATTAATTCTTTTTTCGGGTTCTTACGGCAGGGGAATAGTTTTAAATCCGATAGATATAAAAATACAATCCGATTTAACCCGGGCAAAAAAGTAAACCTCAATTACAATATCGATTATGTTAAAACGGTAAACACATTTCTTACAACAAAATGGTCAAGGCAGGAAGGAGATGCTAAATTTAAATTATTGAATCTGTCATCCGGTTTGTTTTACTTGGCGGAAAATAAAGAAGATTACGCTCTTAAGGCAGATTCGTTGTTGAACAGCAGCCTTAAATATTATGAGTTCGATCCGTATATCTCTTACGAAAAAATCAAAGGTTTGAAATTATCTTTCAAGTATTCATTCCGCAGAGACTACGCCGCGCTATCCGGTAATATGATCGAACAGGCTAATTCAAACGGGCAATTTTACGAAATTGATTATAACGCAGGCAGTACGATAAGAACCAACTTAAAAGTAGTGTTAAGGGATAAAGTATACAACAGTCAATTTAAATCGATAGGATTCAAAGACAGTAAAACGGTTTTAATCCGGTCAATCTCAAATCTAAGATTCTTAAATAACGCGTTAACGGGAAATATTTTTTATGAAGCATCGACACAAAAATCGGCAAAGCTGCAGCAAATATTCGTAAAAGTTGAAAAGGGCAGAGGAAATTTCATTTACCTCGGTGATTTGAACAAGAACGGGATACAGGATGAAAATGAATTTGGGCCCGCCCTTTTTGACGGTGATTACATAAAAATTACCGCTTCCACCGATGAATTATTTCCCGTAATAAATTTAAAAACAAGTACAAACTGGAGGATAAGATTTTCTGAAATTGTAAATAAGAATTCCCTATTAGGGAAAATCTTAAAGCCTTTGTCTACAGAAACATTTTGGAGAGTTGAAGAAAACAGCCGCGAAGAAGACCTAAAAAAAATATATCTGTTAAATTTTTCTTCGTTCCAGGATATTAATAAAACATTGCGCGGGTCTAATTTTATACAACAGGATATTTTTATAAATGAAAATTCATACGAGTTTTCACTTCGTTTCCGTTTTACACAATCAAAAAATCTAAACCAATTCAGCGATGGTCCGATAAGATCGTATATAAGAGAAAGAAGTGTTAGATTGAGGATGAAGTTAGTAAAAGAAATCAGCAACCAAACCGAGTTTGTAAATAAGCAGGATAATGCTTTTCTTGAATCCGATATACCTTCATCGCGCAGAAGACGGATAACAAGCAACAGCATTTCATCGGATTTTGTTTACAGACCTGAAAATAATATTGAAGTGGGTTTTACTCTCAAAGCCGGAAGAAGTACGGATGTATACCCCGCTAAACCTTCTGTAATCGATTTCAATTCGCAGGCAATTAGATTGGTCTTGTCATTTGCCGGAAGCGGAAGATTCAGAGTAGAGATAAGAAGAGATGAACTGCTCGGCAACACTGCCGGTAACTTTCTGCCTTTTGAAATTACGGAAGGAAAATTGATCGGCAAAAATTATTTTTGGAACGTGAGTTTTGAATATAAAATCGCGGCTAATCTTCAAACCAGTTTAAGCTATAACGGAAGGAAACAAGCTCTGAGCAAAACGGTACATACCGCACGTGCCGAATTCCGAGCATTTTTTTAGAAAAAGAAAAAAGTAATTTTCAGTTATGAATTTTAAGTCTTTATACGTAGAAGTTCACGTGTTTCGCATAAAAAATTCCAAGTTAGAATTTCTTGTTCTTAAAAGATCAAAAGGTCAAAAATATTCCGGTATTTGGCAAATGGTAACCGGAAAAATAAAGCAAGGTGAAAAAGCTTACGAAACAGTATTGAGGGAAGTTAAAGAAGAAACAAAACTTACGGTTAAAAATCTTTGGGTTGTACCAAATGTAAATTCATTTTACAACCCGAAAGAAGATGCCATTTATCACATTCCCGTATTTGCGGCTCAAGTTGTTAATGATATAAATGTTAAATTAAGTAAGGAACATTGCAGATATATTTGGTGTAAACCTGAAGAAGCCGTAAAATTATTTGCTTGGGAAGGACAAAAGAATTCTATGAGAATATTTGAGGACTATTATTTAAATAAAAAAGAATATTTAAAACTATTAAAAATTACTTTTTAACTGTGTATTATTTATTTTACTTTTTTATAAATTATTAATTACGGAGAAAAATTTGGGATTACTCGTTGTTGGCTCTCTCGCTTTGGATGATGTTACCACACCTTTTCATAAAATAGAAAATGCTTTGGGCGGCGCAGCCACCTATATTTCTTTAGCCGCAAGCTACTTTTCCGCACCCATTTACTTGGTCGGAGTTGTCGGTGAGGATTTTCCGAAAGAATATATAAGTCTTTTGGAAGAGAAAAATATAGACTTGCAGGGACTTCAAATTATTGAAGGCGGAAAAACATTTCGCTGGGCGGGTAAATATCATTATGATTTGAATGTCAGAGATACACTCTTAACCGATTTGGGTGTTTTTGAGAATTTCGATCCTATCGTTCCCGAACAGTATCAAAAATCAAGTTTCGTCTGCTTGGGTAATATCGATCCCGTTCTTCAAATGAAAGTGCTCGATCAAATGAACGACCCTAAATGTGTGGTCTGCGATACGATGAATTATTGGATTGAAGGAAAGAATAAAGAATTATTGGAATTGTTAAAAAGAGTAAACATTCTTATCATAAACGATTCCGAAACAAGGCTGCTTGCAAACGAACCGAACTTGATTAAAGCCGCCAAAAGTATATTGGATTTAGGTCCGGAAATATTAATTATTAAAAAAGGCGAACACGGCGCTCTATTGATTTCAAAAGATACAATTTTTTCGGCACCTGCTTATCCGTTGGAATCTATTTACGACCCCACCGGCGCGGGGGATACTTTCGCGGGCGGGTTTATCGGGTATCTGCATAAAACACAAGACTTGGGAATAGACAACATTAAAAGAGCAATAATATACGGCAGCACCATGGCATCTTTCTGTGTTGAACAATTCAGTACAAAAGGGCTTGAGCAAATAGATTATTTAAGAGTGAGCGACAGATTCAGAGAATTCCTAAATTTATCAAAATGTGATGAACGCTAAAGAATACTTTTCTTTAAAATTTGAAAATGACGAGCTGATTTTTTTAGACCAAACAAAACTTCCGCTCGATGAAGTTTATTATAAAACTACGGATTATAAACGCATTGCCGAAGCCATTGAAAGACTTGAAATAAGAGGAGCTCCTTTAATAGGAATTGCCGCCGCTTATGCCGTTGCCCTGGCTTTGAAAAATGTTAACGGAAACATTGCTCAAAATACTTTTGATACAGCCTTCAACATTTTAAAAAATACAAGACCGACTGCGGTTAACTTATTCTTCGCGCTTAAGGAGATGAAAAACGTTTTTGAAAAATCCCGTAACTCAAAAAACATTTATGCCTCTTTACTCGAAAAAGCAATTGAAATTCACAACGATGATATAAAAAAATGTGACTTAATCGGACAAAACGGTAAGGAGATTTTTGAAAAAAAGTCTATTGTACTTACTCACTGCAATACGGGTAAATTAGCAACAGGTGGAGACGGCACGGCTTTTAACGTAATAAAACAAGCTTATGAAAAAGGATTGGTACAATTTGTTTATGCCGATGAAACCCGTCCGCTGCTGCAAGGCTCAAGGTTAACGGCTTTCGAACTTGAAAAAGAAGGAATACCGTTTGCCGTTTTAACCGATTCTTCCGCCGCATCACTTTTTAGTTCCGGCAAAATTGATATTGTAATTACCGGCGCCGACAGAATTGCAGCCAACGGGGACTCTGCGAATAAAATTGGTACGTATAATCTTGCCGTTTTGTGCGCGTTCCATAACGTTCCTTTTTATATAGCCGCACCCACTACGACTATCGATAAAAACATACAATCCGGCAGCGAAATTAAAATTGAATTTAGAAAAAGCGATGAGTTATTCAAAATAAGGGAACAAGAATTTATTCCAAATAAATTTAATACCTACACGCCTGCCTTTGACGTAACGCCGTCAATATTAATCAAAGGGATAATAACGGAAGAAAAGATTTACAAATATCCCTATAACTTTAACGATGAATAAAATTGTTAAAACAAAGGCTGTGGTTTTGAAAAAAATAAACTATGGCGATACCAGTATAATCGTATCCCTTTACACAGACGAACTCGGCAGAATTTCTGCAATCTTGAAAGGTGCACGGAATCCGAAAGCTAAAAAGGGACTTGTAACCGACCCGCTCAATTTTGTAGAAATAGTTTTGTACAACAAAAAAAGCAGAGAAGTACAACTGATTTCTTCGGCGGACCTTATTTCGGATTATAAAAACATTAAGGATGATATCGATAAATTGAAATATTCCTATGCAACAATTGAACTTATTCAGGAACTAACGATGGAAGAAGAAAAAGATATTAAACTTTTTAAAGGGCTGACAAAAATATTGGAATTGTTCAATACTTCCGATGAATATCCTGCCGTAATCTTTTGCCGTTTTTTTCTCTTCTTTATTAAAGAATTAGGGTATCAATTTTCATTTAAAAAATGTTCCGTCTGCGGAAGCGAAGATATTAACGGTAAAGCACTTGCATTTAATTTTGAAACCGGTTTGCTGTGCCCGAATTGTAAAAAAGATTATATGTCAACCGTTGATATTTACAAGGAACTTTTTAACTTTTTCTTTTGTCTAAGAAACAACAAAAAAATTAGTAATAATGCTGAAAGTTTAAGTTCTGAAGCAATAAATTTTATGGAAACTTATCTCAAATTTCACGTGAGTAATTTTAGGGGACTTAGATCGTTAGAGCTAATTAATTAATAGAATTTAAAAAATAAAATAATTATAAGAGGAAAATATGTTGAAACTAAAAAGTATAATCGGTGCAACCGTGTTAATTGTTTTAGGCATAATAATGGGAGCTTTGTTGGTTACCGGTTTTGGTGTAGTCAGACCAAGTTTTGCAGACGTTACCCTTGGGACTAAAACCGCTCCCGTACAATTAGATGCAAATGCAAGTTCCTTCAGCAAGGCTTTTATTGAAGTAGCGGAAAAAGTCACACCTCAGATAGTTCAAATTGAAGTAATTTCAAACAGAAAAGATGATCCTCATGGTAATTTAATTATCCCTTTTGATCCTTTTAACAAAATGCCGAAACAACAAAAAGGTTCGGGAAGCGGTATAATTATTTCGCCTGACGGTTATATTGTAACCAATAACCATGTTGTAAAAAACGCTACCAAGGTTACGGTTGGGTTAGCCGATAAAAGAAAATTCAGCGCAAAAATAGTAGGCACCGATCCGTTAACCGATCTTGCCGTAATAAAAATTAAAGCGAAAAATTTGCCGACTGCTTTTTTGGGTAATTCCGATGATATTAAGGTCGGACAATGGGTAATGGCAATCGGAAATCCTCTTTCGCTTACTTCAACGGTTACCGCCGGAATTGTAAGCGCAATAGGCAGGGGACAGCTTGGACTGATAAAAGACAGATATGGTATTGAAAATTATATTCAGACTGATGCCGCAATAAATCCCGGAAACAGCGGCGGAGCATTGGTGGATTTATCGGGTGCCGTAATTGGTATTAATTCCGCTATTGCCGCTTCAGGCGGGGGAACTTATATCGGCTACGGTTTTGCTATTCCCATAAATTTGGTTAAAGCCGTCACAAGAGAGTTGATAGCAAACGGAAAAGTTACCAGAGGGTATATCGGTATAGAAATAAGTGAAGTAGACGATGCACTTGCCAAGTCAATAGGACTGGACGAACCGAAAGGAATTTTGATACAAAAACTTGTAGAAGGCGGCTCGGCAGCATCTGCCGGACTTAAGGAAGGTGATGTAATTTTAAAAGTTGATAATAAAGTTGTAAACAGACCGAACGAATTGCAGACCTACATTGCTACAAAAACCGCCGGTACAAAGGTTAAATTAACTCTTTACAGAGACGGGGATATAATAACCAAAACCGTGAAATTGAAAGCAAGAAATGTTCAGCCTGAAGTTAAAACGGTTAAAAACGGTGACAACAGCGATGAATCTGAAGACGGCAATCCCGTACAAATTTCATTCGATAACATCGGTTTAACAGTACAAAATTTATCAAATGAAGATAAAGAAACTTTTAACATTAAAAACGGAATAATGATCACGGATGTAAAACCTTACAGCATAGCCGGAGATCAAAATCTTGCACGCGGTTTGGTAATAGTTGAAGCCGATAAAAAGAAAATTAAAAATGTAAAACAATTCAAGAAAATTCTCGAAAGTAAAAAAGGTTCTGCACTTTTATTAAAAGTTGAAGATCAGAAAGGCAATACGCGTTTCCTTGGTCTGGCGGTTCCTGAGAAATAATTATAATGTAAATATCGCTAAATTTAACGCCCGTATATTCGGGCGTTTTTTTATATTTAT
>CAZAOG010000045.1:0-19264 GCA_964486645.1 uncultured Ignavibacteriaceae bacterium
AATTGTCACGCCTATTAATTTCTTTCTAACCTAATTAAATACGGTTACATATCCATTTCTTTAACGTTTAATTTTATTTTCGGAGAATGTTCAACCTTGTAAATTGTAAAAAATAGTGCGATTAAAATTTGAAAACTTGTAGTTAAATAAAAATAAATCGTACTAACATGAGTTACTTCAAGTGCAACGATAAGCTTTAGTACTATGGAAATTTCGTACAAGATCAATACAACCCACCCTAAAGTGAGAAAATTATTTTTTGAGAAAGAAATTAGAATTTCTTTAAGGAAATACCATAAAATTATCAAATGCAACAAAATTATATACAGATATATTATATTCCTGTCTTGTGTATTTATTACAAACAATGTTATTATAAAACCGGTTAAAATGAAGACAATATATTTTTTGGATATTTTATTAACCGAAACGGCTAAAACAGAAGCAAAAGAAAATAAGCTCTGTATTTGGTAAGCATTTGTTTTAAAACTTATTGTTAAAGTATAACTTGTAGGGTCTGCCAAAGCAAGCAAAAGAAAGTATAAAAATAATTTTTCTTTATACTGTCTTATTGGAGGCAATAACCACGCGAAGATACTTGTATAAAAAATTATATATGCCATTGATATATTTTAAGGACAAATAGGGGGACAATATTGCGCATACTCAAGCAAATACTCTCCGTTGGAAATTGTCAACGCACTATTTCTCTTCTCAAAATTAATTGTTTTAGATTTACCTTTGCTTATTAATTCCCGTATTAATGAAGTACTATATACACTATGCACCGCCTTGTTCGGAACAACTGCATTAGCGGGATAAATTAATTTCATACCGTCACCCAATATAAATAATTTATCATCGGTAATATTAAACATCAAAACTTTTTCGGTTTTTTTTAGAAAAGAAAAAACCTCCTCGGTTGGAAACTGAAACGATTTAACTGCCGTTCCGTAAAGCTTTTCACCTTCGAGCTTTGTGTATAGTTTTCCGTAAGTCTGTCCGTAGCTGCTTTCACCAATCATCATCAAAAAAAGGACAATTAAAAACGAACATAAAAAATTTGTTTTATACATGATTTTAGTCCTCTGTTTTATTAATAAAAAAATTAATTAAAAGTTTCAAAGGATTAATTTCATTTTAATCTATCTATTTACTGACAGGCTTATTGGAGAACCGAACGGCATATCTTATTAATTTCGGCAGGTTTTCTATATTTAATTTTTGCATCAGGTGATTCCTGTGTGTATCGACGGTCCTTTTACTTAAATTTAACTTCGATGCAATCTCCCTGCTTGTTAAAGCTTTACCTATTAAAAATAATATATCCTTTTCACGATCTGTCAGTATTCCCTCAACGTTTTCTATTTGGGTAAATTCTTTCTTATCATATTTTTTAATTATTTCATCCAAATTTGATTGGGTAATACCGGGTCCAAAATAAAATTTACCGGAATGGACTTGTTTAATTGCGAACAAAAGTTCACCCTGCATTATATTTTTATTTACCAATCCCAAACCGCCGGCTTTTATAGAGTAATATATATATTCTTCGCCGTCGTGCATCGACAAAAATAACGCCTTAGCGTTTTTGTCTTTTTGTTTTATTTTAGAAATTGCATCGGTACCTGACAGCTTCGGCATTGAGATGTCGGCAAGTACAACGTCCGGTTTTAATTCAAAATATTTTTCTATAAGTTCTTCTCCGTTTTCCGCTTCACCGACCAAGAATATATCATCGTCATCACTTAAAAGCCTGGCAATTCCGGACCGGAAAAGGGAATGATCGTCCCCTATTAGTATTCTAATTTTTTGTTTATTATTATGCATTTTTAACAACCTTTTTAGGCATATCAATTATTAATATTGTACCCGAATTTAATTGGGATTCTATTTTAAATTTACCGGAATAACTTTCCACTCTTTCTTTGATGCTTCTTAAACCGAGTCCCGGCAGTTGATAATTTTCATTGGAAGTTTCAAACCCGATTCCGTCGTCAGAAACCATTATTTTAATATTTCCTTTTTCTTCCATCATTGTTATCGTAAACTCTTTTGCTTTTGAATGTTTTAGTATGTTATTCAGAGATTCTTGTATAATTCTATAAATAGTTATCTCTTGCTGGGGGTCAATTCTCTCTACAAACCCCATAATATCTACATTGCTTTTAATATTGCTTTTATTTGATATGGTTTGACACAAAGTGGTAATTGCAGCTCCTAAACCGAGTTCTTCCAAAATGCTTGGCTTCAAGTTATAAATAATGGATTTTAAATCCGTTATCGTTTCGTCAAACGATGCTAAAAGTTGTTCAAATGTTTCTTCTCCCAAATCTGATTTCAGTTTATCGGAATATCCTTGTAAACTTGCTTTTATAAATAGCAAATTCTGTCCGATCCCATCGTGGAGTTCATTTGCAATTCTGTTTTTTTCTCCTTCAACCATTTGTTGTTCGTGCCTCATTAATTCCTTTAATTGTTCTTGAGAAAAATTTAGTTTTTCTTCAAATAATTTTCTCTTTGTTAAATCCGTAAAATAAAGCTGAGCAATGTTTAGGAACGATATTCCTTTAATTGTGATTGAAAAATATTTTTTATTGAAAGTATGAAAAACAACCTTTGTTTGATCTTTACTTATAATATCTTCGATTGAAAAATCAATCTTCGGGATTATGTCTTTAATTGAAAGCCCAAGTAAAGAAGGAGAATTAATGATTTCTTTCGCGGTTTCATTTGTTAAAATAATGATTCCATTAATGTCTATTCTTATCAGAGGATCCGGGTCTAATTCGGAAAACAGAGCCATCAACTTTGCATTTTTTAACTCTATCTCCTTTAATTGGGTATTGTACTTTTTAACTTTCGGGAATAATATATGTTTTTCGAAAATATAGAAAACAAAGATTATCAGAACGGTAAATATTATAGCATAGAAAATAGGATTATTCAAATTGAATAAAAATTTCAGATATTTTTCTAAATTCATATTAGGTAATTATAATATTATACTTTTTTAATTTTTTCCAATAGAAGTCTTATAAATTCCTTCTTTTTTTTTGTTGATTTTATATTCATGTTGGCGTGTTCAATTGCCCGGTAAATAAAATCATCCGATTTATCGGGGAGTATTTCCTTAATCTTCTTTTTTAAGAAATATTTATTTTGATACTCTTTATAATTTTCAATATTATCCTCAATGTATTTCTCCAGTTCTTTATTAAGCCTCGTAACATTCATCTTCTTACCCCAAATTTAAATTATAGAGTTTTTTTATAATATAAAAATATATCGCATCAAATGAATCAGTATAAATACGTAGTTACTGAAAAAGCTTTAATAGAGATTAAATAAGACACGAATAACTACAATTATGTAAAAAACATTAAATCATATACGTACTTATACGTATATAAAGATAAAAAAATACGTAATTGTACCGATTCGCTTTTAGAATATTTCTCATATATTAATACTAAAAATGGTTTAACCCGTATTTTTGTGTTGTTTGTAAAGTTTTGGGAGTACTTACTGTGGGGTTCTATAGTAATATTATTTGTGAAAACAATAATAATATAGTGGGTCTCAGCGGAAAATTCTTTGCTCTTACCCGGGGTAATCTTTCCAGGGGTAAAAATATAGGTAAGGGCATTGAATTTGTTTTACCGACAAAGATAGAAACTAAAATATGGGTTTAACAAAATTGATAGTTAATTGTTTTCTCAATTAATGTGAATATTATAAAATAATAATATTGAATATAATGGAAAATACGGATATAGACTTAAAGGAAAGAGTAACTGCCAAATATAAAAACTGGGTTTTAAATTATGTAGCTTATGTTTTTTTTGTTGACTCGGTTTCAAAACCAGGTAAGAGAATATATTTAAGTGCAGGCGTTACTTTTATCAATACCGGGAAAAGGAAATTTGCCGTTACGTGTGAACGTGTAATAGAAGAATATATTAGGATATTTAGCACCGACGAACGTATAAAATTTCATTTAGGTCCATTTATAATCGATATTGAAAATAGAATTATCGATGCCAATTCAAAATATGATTTAGCAACTTTCGAAGTTAAAGACTCCGAAGCGGAAAGGTTAAATTCTCAGTTCTGTTATACAAGTCCCTGGCCTCCAAAGAGAATTAAAAAGGGTAAGTTTGTAGTATTTGCCGGATATCCCGAGATATTACATAAAAAAATAAGTCCGAATTCAATTTCTTTAGATTCCGAAGTTTTTGTTGAAGAAATACAAAGTGTGAACAAAAAGGATTTTGTATTTTCTCTAAATTATCAAAATTACTCAAATTTTTTAAGTTACAAAAAAAGCAGCGAATTAACCGGGCTAGGTGGATTTAGCGGGGCAGGTGTATTTTGCATAAATCAAAACGATTCAATTTTAATACCGGAACCTGTGGGTATCGTTTACAAAGGTATAAACGACTGGCAGACACAAAAAGCAAGACATATAGATATTATCGATGAATATGGAGAGATAGATTATGCAGGTATTTAAAGTAAATTACATAATTGGTAAAGTAAAGACGAAGCACAATTTTCATTCTTCTAATTTGAAAAATGTATTACAGAATTATTTTTTTGCACCAATTCTTTCCGGTTTATACGGGTTCGCATTTTTCTTTTCAACTTTATTGCTGGCGAAAGGATTGGGAGTATTGGTGGGCAGCATACCTCAATTTAATATTGATATCGAAGATGCAGAGCTGTCAATACTGGGTTTCGTATTCCTATTTCTTATCAGATTCTTAAAGAATTATACTCCGGATGAAAAGAAGGATTAATAAATTGCCTTGTAAGGGAATGGTTGCTAATCAGTCTTTCCGATTATCATAAAAAACTTTTTAGTTAAAAGTAATTCGTAAAACTCATTTCTTAAAAAGCCGAATCAAATTATAAAAAAACTTACGCTGTTAAAAAAAACAAAAACACACCATAATATTTTTCTCTTTTTTTTATTATTATACACCATTAATAAATAATTATACTTACGGGTTTTTTTATTTTAAAAATTATCTCAAAAATATTGTTAAAAATTCTGGGCTGGAAGGTTGTATTAAAACAACTCGAACAGAAAAAGTACGTGATAATTGCTGCGCCTCATACAAGCAACTGGGATTTCCTTTTTTTCGTTCTTTTACTTTGGTCAACGCGCTCCAAATTTCATTGGGCGGGAAAACACACTGCATTTAAAAAACCTGTCGGCTCAATTCTTAAAAAGATGGGAGGCATTCCCATCGACAGAAGGGTGAAAAGCAATTATGTGGATAAAATGGTTGAACGGTTTAATAACAGCGATGAGTTCGTTCTACTAATAACGCCTGAAGGCACACGTTCGAAAACCGAATTTTGGAAGGCGGGTTTTTATTACATAGCCAGAGCCGCCAAGGTACCTGTTGTGTTGGGTTTTATTGATTATTCCACTAAAACCGTCGGGACCGAAGACCTGTTTTTCCCCTCTCATAATATTGAAGATGATTTGAAATTACTTAAAGATTTTTACGGCAAAAAAAAAGGTTTACATCCAGAAAAATACGGAGAACCGAAATTTCAGAAAAGATGATCGGTCTTTAATTTTATACTTGCTAATTGTATTTGTATAACATAATTTTTAAGGGTTCTCATATAGTAATAAATGGGGTTCTTAATTTTGCTTATTAAAAGTTTATTATTTTCACTTTTGTTTCTCCTTTCAATAACCGTTTATGTCTTCCCCCAAAACGGTAAAACAATACTTTCGGGTTTTATTACGGATGAGATAAGCGGCAATACTTTGGTGGGCACAAATGTTATGCTTTACCGTGATTCGATTGATTTTAATAAATTCCCGTTCAGAGGTGTTGCTTCAAACGATTACGGATTTTATGCTATTCCCAATTTATCCAAAGGCAATTATTTTATTATTGCAAGAAATGTCGGTTATAAAACATTAATCAGAAAGGTTAATGTTATTTCCAATAGCGGGGTAGTCAGGTATAATATAAAATTAAAACCGGTTGATATTCAGCTTAAAGAAGTTATTGTTACCGGTAAAAGGAAAAATGAGGTTAATGTAAGCACAATTGATATACCCCTTAGTCTTTTTGACAAACTTCCGTCTTTAAGCGGTGAAGTAAGCTTATTCAAATCTCTCGAGTTTATTCCCGGTATAAAAACTTCATCGGAAATTTCATCGGGACTATATGTCAGGGGCGGTTCGCCCGATCAAAATTTAACTTTGGTTGACGGTGTTATTGTTTACAATCCTACTCACCTGCAGAATTTTGCCAGCACATTTAATTCCGATGCTCTGCAAAGTGTAAGGCTTATAAAAGGCGCGTTCCCCGCGGAATACGGGGGCAGACTCTCAAGCGTTCTCGATATCAAGCTTCGCTCCGGTTCGAAAGAAGGCAATAAAGGGAAAGTCGGTTTGGGCATGCTGAGTTCTAATGCAACCATAGAGGGACCTATAGGTAAAAAAGCGACTTATATCATTTCCGGCAGAAAAATGTATTACGATGCAATTCAAAAAGCTTTTAATAAAAACAGTACTGTTCCCAATTATAATTTTTATGATATCAATTCTAAAATAACTTATAATATTACCGACAACGATATTGTTACTATAAGCGGGATGTTCAGCAAGGACAGAGTTTACAGCCCGAGTAATTCAAAAGAGCTGAACTATAATATTGATTGGCAGAACGGTGCTGTTAATATTGACTGGCTGAAAGTAAATTCAAAATCTTTGCTTATAAACAACTCTTTTAGTTACGTAAATTATCAATTCAGAACGCTCCTGCGGGATGCAAAAAGCGGCTCTGCAAATAACGATTATTTTTCTTCTTCGAAATTGGAAGATTTTGTATTTAAATCTCGTTTGGATCTTTTTTGGCACCAGGATCATACATTCAAATTCGGCGTTCAGCTTTCAATTCACAATTACGCTTTAATTTACAGCAATGTTTTTGATCCTCTCTTGGAATCGGACCCGAACGGAACATCTACCGTTCAATCAACCGAAGCTACTTTATTTATGCAGGATGAATGGAAAGTTTCCGAGAAATTAAGGACAAATATCGGCGGGAGATTATATTATTTTAAGACCAAGGACTATTTCCGTTTCGAACCCCGCCTTTCGCTTTCTTATTCTTTATCGGATAACTTTTCCATCAAAGGAGCTTTTGCCGTTGCGCATCAATTTTTGCATCTGATAGTAAGAAACGATATCAGTCTGCCTACCGATTTGTGGTATCCTTCTACAAAGGAAGTTCTGCCCAGCAGGTCTACTCAATATGTGCTTGGTGTAGAAACTAATTTGGACGATAATAATTATATCTTGAGTGTTGAAGGCTACTACAAGTTTATGAAAAATTTGTACGAATTTCAGAATTCTCCCAAGTTCAATTATATTAACGGTTCCGTTAAAGACCTCATTACCGTTGGCGACGGGGAATCTTACGGAGTTGAAGTTTTCTTTAATAAAACAACCGGTAATTTTACGGGATGGATTGGCTATACTTTGTCTTGGACAAGAAGACAATTCGATAAACTTAACAACGGCAGAATTTTCTTCCCTCGCTACGACAGGCGAAACGATGTATCGGTAGTCTTATCTTACAAGTTTTCCAATTCGTTCAATGTTGCCGCTACTTGGAGCTATGCGACCGGGCAGAGAATTACCACGGCAACAGGTCAATTCGGATTTCAAGACATCGGACTAAATAATTCCATTAGCTTAAATTTTGACTATTACCAGAGAGATAATTTTAAGCTTCCGGATTATCATAAACTTGATTTGAGTTTTAACTATTCATTTACTTGGAATGAACTTCCGTTCAAAGCTTATCTGGCAATATTTAACGTGTATAACAGAAAAAATCCTTTTGCTGTTTTTGCATCCAATACTTCAAATAACACAAGTGTATTAAGCAGGCCTGAACTGAAACAAATAACATTATTTCCATTTTTACCGACGGTGGGTATAAGTGTACGTTTTTAAATTAAATATTTACAGAAAAACATTAATTGTTTTACTCTTTATATTCCAACTCCTTTCTTGGGGTTGTGAGCAAGTTGAAGTTATAAGTCCCGATACCGCATTTAAAGAAAACGTTGTTGTAAGAGCGGAACTGAAAGCAGGAAAAAATTTTGAAGGTGTAACATTTACAAAAACACTGCCGCTGGAAGTAACGTATTCAATATCCGCAGCCGAAATAAAAAATGTTACTGCTTATTTGAAAATAAACGATGCGCAAATTGTACCGCTTCACTACACTAAAGACGGAGTTTACAAACCTTTGTATGATTTAACAATTAAAAACGGCAGCACATACGAATTGTTTGCAAAAATCAATAATAAATCAATTTACAGCAAAACCAGAGTACCTTCCGTGCCCAATGTTTCAAATGTAATTTATAGGGACGAATTTTTCCTGCAGGGCGATGTTATTGCTAATAACGGTGAAGCATACGGCGCAGCTTGGGTTATTCCTTCACAGTTTAATTCTCCTGAGATAATTGCCGATGATTTTTATTCAATAGTTGCTTCGCTAAATAATAACGGTTCGGGTAAATTAACGGTCAGGACTAAAGTTATACCCGAACAATACAGATCCGACTCACGGAAATTTTTAACAAAAATAAAAGTTTATGCTTTCGATAAAGCTTATGTCGATTATTTCAACACAAAATCAAACGGCAAACCCGTTGAAGATGCATTTGTACACGGAGGCAATAACATTGCGTGGAATGTGGAAGGAGAAAATGCTATAGGTTTGTTCATAGGCAGTGCGGAAAGTCCTTTAATTCCTCATTTATAACAATTAAAATTTATGAAAAAATATTTTATATATATTCTGCTTTTTCTGTCCCTGTCGTTTAACGGTTGTTTGAAAGATGCACCTATTTTACAGGCAACAACAGAACAAAATAACAGTGCCGAAATTTTAATTTATTTAGAATCGCAAGGCGATTATATCAATTCGCCGCTGATGCCTTCGCTAATTACAGCCCGTGATGTTTTCAAAAATCCGGACGATAAAATAATTCTTGATATTAGAAAAGCTTCTGATTTTGCTGCGGGTCATATTCAAAATGCGATAAATATTAAACCGTCCGATCTAATAAATTTTATAAAAACTTCCGACCCGAATAAAAAGGTTATAATTGTAAGTTTAACCGGGCAGTCAGCCTCTTATTATACAGGTTTGTTAAGATTAGACGATTACACAAATGTTTTTGCACTTAAATACGGTATGGCCTCCTGGAATATGGACTTTGCTACCCCGTGGATTAATACCGTTCAACCGACAAATTATTTTACAAATAAAATATTTGAAAAACCTCCTTTTACACCTTTACCCGAAATTACCTTTGCAAATAATAAAGGAAACATTAAAGAAAAAATAAATACGAGAATACAGGAATTAATGAAAGACACATTTTCAGAATATGATATTTCGGATGCATCGGTTTCTGCATATAATTTACTTGACATTTATTCTCCGAGCAGAGGCAATTACTTAAATACTTTTGTAGTAAGTTATGCACAAAATATGGATGAATACATATCCGGTAAATCAATATCCAGTCCCGGGCATTTACCGACTGCAGTATATTACCAGGCGAATAATTTCGGTCTATCCGATTTAAGAAGTACGGCGTATTTGCAGACTATTCCGAATGATAAAGATATTGTAGTTTACAGCACCATAGCTCATTCCAGTGCATTTGTAACCGCTTATCTTCGACTTTTGGGATATCGGGCAAAATCACTTTTATACGGAATGAAATGGTTGAATGGTTTTGATATAAATGAAGTCAAAAATTATCCGTACGTAACAGGTCCGTAAAATATTCTTTCACATTATTTCTACTAATCCCCAATGAATGTTATATTTGCTAACATATTTTAAATTGTTAAATATTAGAGAAATAATAAATGCAGCAACCGGAAGTTACTTTAAAATTAGCCCTTGAACACGGACTTACCGAAGAAGAATACAATAAAATAATTGAAATTTTAGACAGAGTACCAACCTTCACGGAACTCGGAATTTTCAGCGTGATGTGGAGCGAACACTGCAGCTATAAAAATTCAATTATATTGCTTAAAACTTTACCGAGAGAAGGGGATAAATTATTGGTAGGCGCAGGTGAAGAAAACGCGGGACTTGTTGACATTGGCGGCGGACTTGCAGTTGCATTTAAAATAGAAAGCCATAATCATCCTTCCGCCGTTGAACCGTATCAAGGTGCTGCAACGGGAGTAGGCGGAATCTTAAGAGATATTTTTACAATGGGCGCACGTCCGATAGCCGCTTTAAATTCACTTCGATTCGGTTCATTGGAAGATGCAAGAACAAGATATCTTTTCGAAGGCGTTGTAAAAGGGATAGGTGATTACGGAAATAGTTTCGGTGTTCCTACAGTCGGCGGAGAGGTTTATTTTGATGAATCCTACCAGGATAATCCGCTTGTTAATGCCATGGCCGTAGGCATTGTAAAACACGATAAAGTAGCAAGTGCAGTATCAAAAGGAGTTGGAAACCCGGTTATGATTGTGGGTTCCTCTACGGGTAGAGACGGCATACACGGAGCCACTTTCGCATCCGAAGAAATTTCGGAAAAAACGGAAAGCAAAAGACCGTCGGTACAAGTGGGTGACCCTTTTACGGAAAAACTGTTACTCGAAGCAACCCTTGAAATTATAAAACACGATTGGCTTATAGGTATTCAAGATATGGGAGCCGCCGGAATTGCCTGCTCGACAAGTGAAATGAGCGAGAAGGGTAACTCGGGAATGAAAATTGACTTGAACAAAGTTCCGCTTAGAGAAAAAGGTATGAGCGCTTATGAAATCATGCTTTCTGAAAGTCAGGAGAGAATGCTCTGCACCGTTAAAAAAGGTTTTGAGGAAGACGTTAAAAGAATTTTTAACAAATGGGACTTAAATTGCGAAATAATCGGTGAAGTTACCGACGACGGAAACATAAATATTTTTTATAACGGAAAGGAAGAAGCTAATCTTCCCGCTTTTGATCTTGTCCTCGGTGGCGGTGCGCCTGTTTATCTGAGAGATTCGAAAGAACCTAAATATTTGGATGAAACAAGAAAATTTGATTTTAACACACTGCCTGAAACCGAAAACATTTCGGATGCGTTCGTTAAAATTTTTACTTCGCCCAATATTGCATCAAAAAGATGGGTCTATAGGCAGTATGATTCAATGGTGCGTACAAGCACTATTGTAGGTCCGGGTTGTGACTCTTCTGTTGTAATGATAAAAGACACTGACAAAGCCTTGGCAATGACAACCGACTGCAACGGAAGATACGTTTATCTGAATCCCAGGGTAGGTACACAGATTGCCGTAGCCGAAGCGGCAAGAAATATTGTCTGCTCAGGCGGAAAACCCTTGGCGGTAACAAACTGCTTGAATTTTGGCAACCCGTACAAACCGGAAAATTATTGGCAATTCAAAGAAGCCGTAAGAGGAATGGGAGATGCCTGCCGGGAATTCAACACTCCCGTTACAGGCGGCAATGTAAGTTTTTATAATGAATCGCCCGATACGGCGGTTTATCCGACGCCGACAATAGGAATGGTAGGCTTGATTGAAAATCTTGATAACATTACAACTTCATTTTTTAAAGAAGGCGGAAATTTAATTTATCTATTGGGATCCGACAAGGAAGAAATCGGTGGCAGCGAATTCTTAAAAGTAATTCACGGCTTTGTTACAGGTAATTCGCCTACTTTGGACTTCACAAACGAAAAGAAACTTCAAAATATTACTTTACGGCTAATAGAAGAAAAATTAATAAAATCCGCTCACGATGTTTCCGAAGGCGGAATTATCTGCGCTTTGGCCGAATGCTGTGTAATGGAGGAGGATAATTTAATCGGCGCTTCCGTTAATTTACCGATTATAAACAGAGAAGATTTTTCTTTTTTCAGTGAGTCCCAATCAAGAATTATTGTTTCGATAAAAAAAGAAAACCGAAAGAAATTTGAAAAAACATTAAACGAACAGGCACAGCCTTATTCTTATTTGGGTGAAACCGGCGGCGATAATTTTAAAGTAAATAATTTTCTAAGCATTACGGTTGATGAACTAAGTGATCTTTATTATTCCGCAATACCTAATATTATGGATGGAAAAGAAAATTAAAAATAAAGTTCAAAATTTAAAATTATATTCTTTCTTCAGGAAAATTAGGTTTTATCTTCACTTAAAACCTACTTATCGCAGGATAAAGGAATTTATAAAATACTATTTCGGCGGACTTATAGCCCGCGTAGACGAACACCACGTTTTTTTACTCAGCGGCGGATTAGCTTTCTCCCTTTTCGTCTGTATCATTCCTTTTATTTTAATTATCTTTTGGATATTGGGTAACTTCCTGTCTTCGGGGGATGTTCAAATACAACTGAACGGTTTTATCGATACTATTATTCCTTATCAAAATTATGCCGATTTTATAAAATCGATTATTACAAAAAGAATAACCGAAGTAGTAAAGTTTAAAAATGTAGCCGGTTACGTTGGTATTATAGGGCTGTTTTTTGCAGCTAGCGGATTATCAAGCAGTATTAGAACAATTCTTAACAAAGTTTTTTGTCCGAATACCGACATAAACATTGTTATAGGAAAATTAAGAGATTTTGCTTTGGTACTAATCGCAGTTTTGATTATGCTGATTGCAACTTTAATTTTTCCTTTTTTCGAAATTCTGAGATCGGCTCCGAAGGATATTGCATTCTTACAGTTTTTCCAGCTCGGAATCTTTCAAAAACTGATTGCCGCATTTATTTCCTTTTCTATTATTTTTATACTTTATTCAACTATGTATCGTTTTATTCCTATTCGAAAACTTAATCGTAAGTCAATCATTATCGGTGCATTCTGGTCTACTGTTATGTGGGAAGCCGCAAAACAAGTTTTTGGTTATTATATTTATAATTTTGGGTCCATCGGAAGAATCTACGGCACTTATGCCTTTTTAGTCGTTGTTGCTTTTTGGATTTACTATTCGTCGATTGTTTTTATAATAGGAGCGGAAATAGCGAAACTTCATTACGACAGAGTTTTCAGCAATAATATTTCTTATTAGTTGGATATTAAGTTTGCATAGGTAAAATGAATATGTTCAATTTCAATAATTTCCTTTTTGTTTTGTAAATTGGCTCTCTTTTAAGCAAAATATTTTTCAAGTTTTTATCTCTGAATGTAACTTTTTTGGGGTAAACTTATTAATTTGACAAACTAATTTTAAGTTATTACCTTAATAAGAGGTAAATATCTGATTATAAATTTTATTGATAGATATTCAAGATTCTTTAATTACAAATAAATGATTTGGTCGGCTATCCGGTTGATTGTTTTTTAATACGTTTTAATGTTTTTATTCGGATTATAGTTATTTAAGATGACAGTAATTTTTTCAAAAAAATGCGAATATGGTTTACAAGCCTGCTTATACTTAGCTGCCAACAATAACGGACAAGTATTTCCATCGGAAAAAATAGCAAACCAGCTGAAAATCCCGAAAGAATTTGTCTCCAAAATTCTCCAAAATCTTACAGCCAGCGGATTAATATTTTCAAAAAAGGGTAAGTTCGGAGGATTTTCTTTGGCAAAAGATCCGAGTAAAATAAAACTAATTGATATTGTAGCGGCTATTGACGGTTTGGATATTTTTAATAAATGCGTGATCGGTTTCCCCAACTGTTCGCCCGATACACCTTGTCCTGTTCACGAAAAATGGGGTGAACTGAGAACCAAAACCTATCAAATGCTGACCGAAGAAACACTGGATGCTTTTACGGAGAAGACTTTGAAGAAAATAAATAATTTATAAATTTTTTTAACACATAATCAGATGATAACATCTGATTACTAATTAAATTATGGAGTGATTATGAACGAAAATAAAATTGATTTTAAAAATAAAACATTGTCCGAGCTTGCCGTGGAAAATTTTAGATATGCGGAAATATTTGAAAAATACGGTTTGGACTTTTGCTGTAACGGTAATGTTAATTATTCCGAAGCCTGCAAAAAAGAAGGTGTTGACGAGGTAAAACTAACTGAAGAACTTAACTCATTGAACGGCACTAAAAATACAAACGAGAAATATGATGAATGGAAATTGGATTTTTTGGTTGATTATATAATTAACAATCATCATCACTACATCGTTGAAAGTGTGCCGAAAATAAACGGCCACCTTTTAAAAGTTGTTGAAGAACACGGTGACAACCATCCTGAATTAAAAGAAATAAATGAACTGTTTTCGGTAGCAAGCAAAGAGTTACAATTGCACATGATGAAGGAAGAAAAGATTTTGTTTCCCTACATAAAGCAAATGGTTCAGGTTAAAGAAGGAAAGGCAAAAAAGGAAGCACCGTATTTTGGAACCGTTGAAAATCCGATTAGAATGATGGAAGAAGAACACGACGGAGTAGGCGAAATATTTAAAAAAATAAGAGGACTTTCGAACAATTATAAGGTTCCTTCCGATGCCTGTGCAACGTATAATTTAACCGTTAATGAGTTAAGGGAATTTGAAGAAGACCTTCATAAACACATTCATTTGGAAAATAATATTTTATTTCCTAAATCCATCATAATGGAAAAAGAATTATTTGTCTGATTAATTATAATCTAATCGATTAGTTTTGACTGCTTGTCGAATAAATTGACCGTTTGTAGAATGAATGTTGTTAATTTCCGAAAATAAGGAATCTTTGTATTCGGAATTGAAAATTATTTTTTAATTCAACAAAAAAATGCTTTATAAACTATTACTATGTGGTTCAAAATGGAAATGAATCAATCTACTGAATTTACGGACTTACTCTGCAAAGCAAAAGAACACCATTTAAAAGGCAAATTAGGAATGGCGATTGCCGAATACACAACTCTATTAAACAGACACGCAACCGCCGAATTACATTGTTTACTCGGTTGGGCATATTGTCTTAGCGGTAATTTTAAGGATGCAATCAATCAATGCAGATTTGCAATTGAACTTGATCCGGATTGGGGTAACGCCTACAATGATTTAGCGTGCTATTTGATTTGTGAAAACAGATTTGATGCTGCTATTCCGTGGTTGGAAAAAGCAATACAATTAGATAGCTATTTGGAGAAACATCTTTCTTATTATAATTTGGGCAGAGTTTACGAGAAAAAAGGAATGTGGCTGCATGCCAGGAACTGCTATGAATATTCTGTTTCATTAGCATCCGATTATAAAAAAGCAAACATAGCATTACATAGAATATATTCATATCTAAACTAAAAAAGTCGGCAAGAGTTCATCGGATAGATTTCTTCGGCAATCAGCTTATTTTTTTTAATCAAAATAACTCTTGTAATTTTCCACCGGTCAATCGGCAGATTCGGTATGACTATATTATTCACTGCTGTTAAAAACAAATAGAGAATATTAGAAAACAATTTATATTGGACGGATTTCACCTACAAGTGAGAGCTGTCCCTCCTTTATATTAAAAAAAAGTTCAATTGTTCCTATTTAGCAAAATGATATGTAAGAATATAATTTGAAGTTTTCTTGTAGAGCAAAAGTCAACCTTCCAATAAAAACGAATCGGTAATTCTCCCTTTTATTTACTATAGTTCTTTACTATAGTATCAAATAGTTATGAAACACACTAATAAAATTAGTTACTTACTTTTGCAATAGTGCCGCTCCTGCCTGCCGCCGGAGGGAGCGGAACTTTAATAACAAAGCTAATCGGAAAAAAAATATAAGCTCCGGAGGAGCAGCTTGCCAGGCTCTGACGGGACATATTAAAAAAAAATAAAAGTATTTCGCACTATTCGAATCGGACAAGTTGCTTCTATGAAGCTATTAATTCTTCCATTACCTTCAAAATTCTTTTTGTTTATTTCAATGTTTTTGACAGATGTGAAATTTTTAATTTTCGAAAATCTCTTCCTTTTATTGTTTGCATATTACATCACGGGTTGTTATTTTCTATTAGATAAATCAATCGGTAATAAAAAATAATAGGGGAAGTTATGAAAACTATCATTTTTTTAGTACTCTTTTTTATCCTATTCCTACCCGCCACTATTTATTCGCAGGATTGCGTAAGCTGCCATAAAAAAACTACTCCGGGTATTGTAAAAGATTGGCAGGTAAGTGAACATTCGAAAAATGAAATTGATTGTTCGGATTGTCACGGAGACCTGCATAAAACATCAACCGATTTTAACAAAGCCGATATTCCCACATCCGAAACCTGCAGCAGTTGTCACGAAGAAAAAGTTGAACAATTCAGCAAGGGAAAACACGCTGCTGCTTGGATAGCATTAAAAGCAATGCCTACATTTCACATGCAGCCGATGGTAATGACCGAAGGATTGAAAGGCTGCGGAGGCTGTCATAAAATAGGTTTAAAATCCAAAGAAGACATTAAAAAGCTTAAAGCCGAAAGCGGTGGTTTCGGTATAGCCTCTTGCGATGCCTGCCATACACGTCATACGTTTTCCGTGAAAGAAGCAAAGCAGCCTCAAGCTTGTCAAACCTGTCATATGGGATTTGACCATCCTCAGTGGGAAATGTACTCGGGATCAAAACACGGTGTACGTAATTCACTAAAACAATTGGGTATTCTTCCGGAGGATGCTTCCGCACCGACTTGTCAAACTTGTCATATGCAGAACGGTGATCACGAAGTTAGAACCGCTTGGGGATTTTTGGGGGTCCGGTTACCCTTGCCTGAGGATAAACAGTGGGCGGCAGACAGAGTTTCAATATTACAAGGTTTGGGTGTTTTGGATCCTTCCGGTAAACCTACCCCAAGACTGGATGTTGTAAAAGCCGGAGATGTAGCTCGTTTAACGCAAGAAGCCTGGCAGAAAGAAAGAGATAAAATGCTGCAGACATGTACGCAATGTCACTCTTCCAATTTTGCAAAAGCCGAAATGGAAAAAGGCGATAAAATGATTAAACAAATAGATCGGCTTATGGGAAAAGCAATTAGGATTGTAGAAGGTTTGTATAAAGACGGCATTCTGAAAAAACCAAAAAACTATGCTTATGCTTTTCCGGATTTGCTTGCTTTTCACGATGCATCAACCGTAATAGAGCAGAAATTATTTGTAATGTTTTTAGAGCACAGAATGAGAGCGTTTCAGGGTACTTTCCATGCAAGTCCGGATTACGCAATGTGGTACGGATGGAGTGCAATGCAGACGGATCTTGTTGAAATAACGGAACTTGCAAAACAGATGAGAAAAGAACATTTATCAAATAATAAATAAGAAAATAAAAAACCCCATTCTCAAAGTATTTTGGGAATGGGGTTAAAATATATCAATCCATTTGATATTAAGCTTTCATTCTTAGTCCCTTATCTTCGTGGATAAAGAGCCAGCTGCAGACTCTTCCGATATTAATTTCATTGAAATTATTCCAATAAGCTTTTGTCCTTACGTGTGTGGAACTTGTATCATTTTCCGGTATGCTGTTTGCTTCTTCGATTAATTCAGCCAACCTTTTCTGCCATTTTTTAATATTGGCGGGACGTAGATCCACCCAGCCTTCATTAGCCCATTTTTCTTTTCTTTCTTCCGTAATTTCCAATTCATTTTCACCTCTGTAAGGAGGAATAATTATTGTATCTGCTCTTAACAAAGAATTACCGTCCGGTAAAAGAATCGGTATGCCGATTGAAATAATCTGGCTCCGTATTTTATCATTTTCCACAATAATATTATAACATTTTTCGGCTAATTCTTCCGCATCGTCGTTAATTACATCCATCATTGTTTTGTGGATTCTGCCGATCAAATAAATTTCATATAATAGCTTCGATAACCTCGGTGGTCCGAGCAGTTCGAAAGCAACACTATCCACACCGTTTATTTTTTCCAATTCGGATAATTTAGTAACCGCAGTGTGCTGCATATATCCGGCGCGGTATGTCGGTTCCAATGTAGCGTGGTCAAGCGAACTTACAATGTCGTGACCCGTATTGCCGCCTTTAATTTCAAAAATAACAACGTCGGCAATTTCTTCGGGGGTTACAAATTCCATTTGTTTTTGTGCGGTTATCGTTTCAAATTCACCCTTGGAAAAGATCCCGTTTTCTCCCGTGTCAATAAAAACAGATTTTAATACTTCGCCGGATTTATGAAAATTTCCACCTGTGTTTAATACCAGTTTATTATTTAACGGTACCGCCTGCGTTAAGGGTACGTCGTATAATTCAATGGGTTTGCCTTTTCGTTTTATTTCTCCGAACTCAATTCTCTTCCAAGCAATTGCTCCCGTAGGTTTTATTTCTTTTATGATAGGTCCTTCCGGAGTTCTTGCCATTAAAAACAACAACAATGTATGTGCACCTGCAATAGAAGATTTACTAAGTAAAACTCTCGAAGGTTTTTCTTCGCTGTGAGTATAAGGAATATTCAATCCCATTCCCCCGGTTCCGCTTGTACCTATTTTCACATAAGTCTCGGTATTTATATCCGTCATACAAGTGTAAAGAATTTGCACGTGTCTGATCAATTGGGGAATATAAAGAGTGCACAATAATTTTTCAGTACTTTCTACAATATCTTCATATGAAGATTTATTTTTTATTTGCTTCGAAATAGTTCTGTATGTATGATAAACATCCTGATAAGCAATTGCCGTTGCAGTATTAATACAATCTATTATTATTTCCGGTTTGTATTTTTTAGTAAGTGCGTAAATGGATGAATTAACTAAAATTTCTTCTGTAAGTTCCTCTAAAGTATCGGCCATTAAAACTTTTCTTTTAACCGGGTCCGTAAGTAATTCACCTCTGGGTATATCTTTAAATTCATTTCTTACAAAGATATCTCCGCCCCAAGGAATAAAATAATTCTTTCCTTTTTCGGGAAATTGTTTCTCTAAATTATTAACAGCCTCTTCGGCTTCAGATAATTTTAATGATGAGATAATAATGCGGGAAGGATTGCACCTTATTATTTTTTTTGCGATAGCGTTGCCGACCAGACCAAATCCGCCGAGAATTAGTATTGTTTTATTTTGAATATTCATTTTTAACCCAATAAATTAGAAGAATGTAATATCTAAAATTACGGTTTGTACAGCTTATTGGCAATCAAGGTGGATTATAATAAATTGAATTTCTTTTATTTGTACAAAAAAAACAAAAAACACGAGATTTCCGAAATCTTTAACAGCAATTCAGAGCCAAAATTAAAATTACCCAAAAACAACGCGTTACGAATAAA